>JABJAN010000056.1 GCA_018666135.1 Alphaproteobacteria bacterium
ATCAAAATCTATCATTTTTTTATTAAGAACTAATACTACTTCGTAAACGCCATCTCCAAATTGATAGCCTCTATCCTCAATATGTACTGAGGCATTTTTATGAAGAAGATAACGACCATTTACGTACGCAATTCGAGACATATTTACTTTTTTACCCTCTCAATTATAAATTTTTAACCAAAAATAATTTTTTTATTAGAATCAATCTTCATACATATATCCTTATTTTGCAGATAATATGTTCTCGGCTTGTCTAGATTTCCCTTGTTTCGCAAAAAGAACCACATGGTCCCCCGCCTCTATTATAGTATCACCTCTTGCGGCAATCACTTGTTGCCCACGTAACACGGCGCCAACAGTCACCCCTTTTGGGATTCTTGATTTTCGCAATGGAAGCCCAACTATGTCTGAACCAGACAATGCTTCAGCTTCTAACACCTCTCCTAATCCTTGTACAATTGAATGAACATCTATAATCCTGCCTCGTCTAATATGTTCAAGCACGGAGGATACAGTGATTTGAGGGGGATTAATAACAACATCTACTCCTAGCGTACTAATCAGAGGCAAGAAGCCTTGCATATTCACAAGTACAACTGCATATTTAGCCCCAATCCTTTTGGCTAATAATGCAGAGAGAATATTTACCTCATCATCATTAGAAACCGCAACAAATGTCTCAGAAGAGCCGACACTTGCCTCTTTTAATATTTCTGCATCCAATACGTCACCACAAATCACACTTGTATTTGATAATTTAGCAGCAATATTTTTTGCCTGATCCTTATGGAGTTCAATAATTTTTGTTTTTATTCCGCTATTGCCAGCTTCTATTTCCTGAGCTAACAGCAATCCAATATTACCCCCACCAGCAATTACAATTGAAGAAGTTTGATGTTCGTGATGCCCAAATGCAGCCATAGCTCGCTCCAGATGTTCCGTATCACATACGAAATAAACTCTATCTCCTGTTTTCAACTCATCTGTTCCATCTCTTGATATGGTAACTAGATTTTCTCGAAGAATAGCAACAATGGTTATCGACAAATCTGGAAATAAATCGGTGAGATGGCGAAGAGGTGTGTCAATGATAGGGCAATTATCATCACATAATACGCCTACCAGCTGTAACTTACCGCCGCATAATTCTTTTACATCAAACGCTCCTGGGAGCCGTAATTGCCTGCTTACGGCAGAAGCAACTTCTTGTTCAGGAGAGATGATAAAATCAATTGGCATATTATCATCGGTAAAAATCTTACTTTCCAGATCTGAACGTAAATACGCGCCAGAGCGAATTCTTGCTATTTTTGTGGGCGTATTAAACAGGCTATGTGCCATTTGACAAGCAACCATATTAACTTCATCTGACTCTGTAACTGCAATGATTAGCTCAGCCTGTGCCAGACCTGCTTGTTCCAAAACATTTGGATGCGAGGCAAGCCCAACAATCGCCGATAAGTCAGCCTGTTCAGCGATGCGTTGTACCTTCTCTTCATCATGATCAATGACCGTAACGTCATTTTGTTCAGCTGCGAGATGGGTGGCAATCGCACTTCCAACAATGCCAGCACCACAAATTACTATCCTCATTTATATACAACCCTTACATTTGACATTTTTGTTATATCTAACACAAGCAACAAAAAAAACACGTTATTTAACTATCAGACACCCCAATTGATTTTAGTTTTCTGTGCAGTGCTGAGCGCTCCATTTCAACAAACCTAGCCATTTGCGATATATTTCCATCAAATCTCTCCAACTGAGATAAAAAATATATTCTTTCAAATTTTTCTCTTGCTTCTCGCAATGGGGAAGAAAGAAAACTTTCACTCAAATCTTGTCTTTCAGTCTTTAAAGTTTGATTCTGAGCCAATTCTGGTAAGGCGGATACACTAATAGGCTCATCATTTTCGTCTGATGATAAGATCATTATCGTTTCAATAATATTTTTTAGCTGCCTTACTGACCCTGGCCAAGCTAGTGAGCGAAGGGCATTTAATAGATCATCCCCTAACTTAACAGGCCTTTTACCAAGCAATTCTGCCTGTTGTTGGACAAAATATTTAGCAAGTAATGGAATATCTTCTCGCCGCTGAGATAATTCAGGAACCAAAACATTCACCACAGCGAGCCTATAATACAAATCTTCCCTTAGTCGTCCTTTTTTAATCATTTCAATAGGATTATTGTTTGTTGCAGAAATAATGCGCACATCTGACACAATTTCAGCTGACCCTCCAACTCGCCTAAATCTCTGTTCTGTAACTGCACGTAATATACGTGCCTGCATGGCTTGCGATAAATCACAAATTTCATCAAAGTAAATAGTTCCAAGATGTGCTTGTTCTAGTAAGCCTACTATTCTTCGACCATATTGAAATATTTCAGAGCCAAATAATTCAGCATCTGCTTTTTCGCCAGATAGACGGCTACATGAGACTACAACAAATGGATGCTCCGAACGAGATGATTTTTCATGAATTAGTCTAGCAACAGTCTCTTTACCTGAACCAGGTCTTCCTTGAATCAAAACTCGACTTGCCGTAGGGGCTATTTTCTCAACATCATTTTTCAGCTGTTTAATTTTGGCAGAATTACCAATCAGATCTGGCTGCTTTTGAATTGCAGTGCGATTTCTTAATAACTGATTTTCAACCTCTAATTTTTTAGCTTGTAACGCTCTTTTAACTGTTAATAGTAAGCGCTCAGCTTTAAATGGTTTTTCCACAAAATCATAAGCGCCATTTCGAATAGCCTCTACTGCGGTGGATATTGTTCCATGACCTGAAATCATTAATATTGGCATATCTGGATAAATTTCTTTACACCAATTAAGTAACTCAAGACCGTCCATATCAGAATCTCGCATCCAAATATCTAAAATCGCACATGAGGGCAATTTTTTAGATACAATATCGCGGGCTTCTTGCGCATTAGCAGCTTGCGCCGAGGAAAATCCCTCATCTTCTAACGTAAGACTTAGTAATGAGCGGATATCAGGTTCATCATCTACGATTAGAATTTCTTCACTCATTATGCATCACCTTTTGATATAACGTCGCTAGATATGGGAATCGTTATGAGTATCTGCGCTCCCCCTTTTGAATAATTCTGCAATTTTATATGTCCTGCATGGTCTTGAATAATTTTTTGGGCAATAGATAAACCAAGACCAGTTCCTTTATCACGACCTGTTACATATGGCTCAAATAATTCTGATAGATTTTTTGATTCAAACCCAGGTCCATTATCCCTGATCTCAATATAGGCAGTCCTTTTATCCCGAGTTAATTCTACTATAATAGTTGGATTTTTAATATTATTTTCAATAAGTGCATCTAAAGCATTTTGCAGCAAATTAGCTATTAATTGCCTAATCAAACCAGAATCTGCGTCAATAAATACGCTATTATCTGGATTTTCCAATGAGATTTTTATGTTATTTTCTTCATTTTGATAGAGTTGAATTTGTTCTTGAATTATTTTTGTTAAATCTTGTTTTACTAAAACAGCATTAGGCATTCTTGCAAAACTTGAAAATTCATCTACTAATCTGCCAATATCACCAACTTGCCTGCTAATTATTGTCAAAAATTGGTCAAATTGCTCCGCTTTCTTGGGATCTTCAGGTCTGTATTTTTTCTTTAGTCTATCTGCTGCTAATTCAATTGGCGTGAGCGGATTTTTAATTTCATGTGCTATTCGTCTTGCAATGTCTGACCAAGCCGCTTTACGTTGGGCAGCAAGCAAATCAGTAACATCATCAAAAGTCACAACATAGCCAACAATCCTTCCCTCCATTTGCTCTGATGTCATGCCTGCTTGCAAAAAAATCTGCTGGTCATTTTTTAAAATGACAATTTCATCATTATACTGACGTCTATTTCCATTTTTAATTGTATCAAAAAGCTGTGTAAATTCAGGCAAAATTTCAGTTAATTCTTTTCCTATTAACTGAGACTTGGAAAAATGTAGTAAAGAACAAGCCGCTTTATTAGGCAGTGTTATTATACCTTCACTAGTAAGCCCGATTACCCCAGAAGAAACTCCTGAAAGCACTGCTTCTGTAAATTCACGCCTTTGATTTAATTGCTTATTCGCAGTAACCAGCTGTTTTTGGCTTGAAGACAAGTCATCTAACATTCTATTAAAGCTATTTCCAAGAAGCGTTATTTCATCCATATCAGTTTTAATATCAACTCTGGAATTAAGATTACCAGCCCTCACAGCATCTGCCACTGATATAATACCGCGCAAAGGGTTTGTTATTGCTCCTGATAGGCTAAGACCTATCCAAAGAGCTGATAATAGTAAAAACAACGAAATAACAGCAAAAATCGCAGCCATAGAAACTTGTAAGTCAAATTGTCTAATTGAAAGTGATTGATAATCAGATACTGCTAACCGAGTTTTATCTACTGCCTGAAGTACATCCGCATCAATAAATCTTCCTACAAGCAAATAGGCATCCACAAAATTATTTAATTTAACTAACGCCTGTATTTTTGTATTATCATCTGTTCGTGAAATTACTACTTCGCCGTTTCTTGCACGCAACAACCATTCTTGGCTTAAATCTGAGAATGTAATTGAAAATGCAAATCTGGACTTTGCAATGACTTGCCCTGTTCCATCTAAAATAACAGCTTCTGATAGATTTCTTATACCTACCTGGTCTGTGATAAATTGATTAAAAACCTTTTTATTTTGAGCAAGATTAAGACCATCCCTATTGACATCATTTGCCATTGCTAAAACTTGACCTCGAACAGAGCGAGTATGCTCTTCGAGATATGCATCTGCAATCGTGACAGAATCATTAACAGCTGTGGAAATACGCTCAGAAAACCAACCGCGCAGTGAATAATCAACTACAGAAACGGCAAAACTAGCAACAATTATTGAAGGAAAAACGGTAATAACGCCAAATAAAATAGCAAGCCTTAATTGTAACTTAGCCCCCGCCTTTCCTTGTTTTTTTTCAACATAAAATCTGATGGCCTGACGAATAATAATAAATAAAAGACCACTCAGACAAACGCTTGTGACAGCAAAAATCAATAACAGAAATTCAGATTGTTGAGGTAAATTATCAACACTGGATAGAGCAAGAAAGCTAAATATACTTAATAATACACTTATAATAACCACTGCGGAAATAAGCTGTAACAACTTGTTAAAGCTTGCTTTGCTCATATCAGGCAGAAAAAATTTAGTTATCTGATTTTGCATAAGCAATGCCTATCTATACTCATCACGCTTTATCGGCAGATTTAACTGCTTTATTTTTTTCCGCAAAGTATTGCGATTGATGCCTAATATTTCAGAAGCTTTAATCTGATTTCCAGAGGTACGTTTCATTGTTGCATAGATTAATGGTTTCTCAACTTCTTGAATAATTCTGTCATAAAGCCCTGAAGAAGGCAATTTGTCCTCTAGCGCTTTCAAGTATTTATCAATATGAAATTGCGCTGAATCTCCAAGTGATGTTTTTTTATCTTCTATTGTATTGATTTGAAGCAATTTTATCTCTTCTGATACATTGATTGCTGTTATCTCATAAGAGTCGGCATTTACAAATAGACGACGTAATAGAAAAATAAGCTCCCTAAGATTTCCAGGCCAATTCCATGATTGCAAAAAAGTGACCGCATCAGATTGTAATTTTTTTGCAACCCCAAATTCGTCACTAAGACTTTTAACTATAAGGTTTGCTAATGTTTTTATATCTTCTATTCGTTCTCTTAATGGCGGCACGGTAAGATAAGCAGAAGATAAAGAAAAATATAAATCATCTCTAAACAAGCCTTGAGAAACATAATTTCTAAGGTCGACGCACGTTCCAACAATGATTCTATCTGGTCTAAATGGGCTTGAATTGGGATTGTCTAAATAGCGCATGAACGCCCGCTGTGCATCTTCAGATAATAATTCTATATTATTAATAAAAAGACTACAATTTGCAGCAGCTTTAATTATGTTTTCCTGTCCAAACAGTAAATTGAGATGTTCTTCTTGAGGGGTATGAGACAGATTTAGTGACATAAATTCTATCTTCTCTTGCGTACCAATTTGACATAATGTGCGTGCAATTTCCTCTTTTTCAGCTCCAGCTTCAGCATGAATTAACACAGGAACTTTAGTCGCTGAGTATCGTGTTAATAGCTTGAATGTATTTTGCATTGCAGCAGATTGCCCGACAAGAGGGATAGGAATAGCATCAGGGACTGAAATATTTGATGTGTTAATGGTTGTTATTAACGTCTCCTCTTTACCATTATTTGAATGCAACAAGGCTGCGCGATTACATACTTCAATCAGTTTTCCAAGCTCGAATGGTTTTGGGAAATAATCAATCACCTCATGCTTTTGTGCTTTGATTGCCGTTAAAAGATTGGTTCTTGCACTCATTATTATAATTTGTAAATCTGGACGCTTTTTCTTAATTCGAGGTAAAACATCAAGCACATCTCCATCTGGAAAGCCTACATCTGTAATTAATATATTGCCTCTGCCTGTCATGGTATAATCCCATAGCCCAGCAAGCGTTGTGACTGCAGAAACAGAATAGCCTTGCCTAGTCAAAGCATGCACTAGGAAGGTGCGGATTGACCTATCATCATCTGCCACTAAAAATTGTGCTGTCTTACTCATCTTGATGCTCATCTTCATGCGCAACTTGATGCTCAACTTTTTGCGCAACTTGATGGGGTTGGATAAAACTAGGTGAAGGAATTTTTTGTTCTAATGGAAGATTAATTTTAAAATGAGTCTCACCAACTGAAGAATTAACTGAAATAGCACCTCCATGTTCAGAAACAACGCAAGCAACAAGGGCAAGACCTAAACCAGAGCCATTTAGCTTATTTGATATAAATGGCTCAAAAATATAATTTTGAAGTTCAGGAGAAATACCGCTACCAGTATCAATAATGTCAATTTGAAACGGCAATTGGTTCAATCCATATTGGTTAGAAGCAGAGTAAGGTGTGGATAATGCATAGGATGTTTTTACAATCAATTTATCATTTTGCTTTGTTGCTTCTGATGCGTTTTTAAACAAATTTAAAAAAAGTTGAATAAACAAGTCACGGTCAGCAGATATCATTGGCAGAGAGGGATCAAAGTCTCTTTTTACAACTAGGTGCCTTCCAAATGAGGTAGAGCTTACCGCCAAACAATGGTCTAGCACTTCATGAATATTTACCTGTTCTAAATGTAATGGTTTATCCGCAGATAATTTTTCTATTCTCTCTAACAAGATGATAATTCTATCTGTCTCGGTAACAATTAGATTACTTAACTCTCTGTTTTCATCTCCTAGTTCTAATTCTAAAAGCTGGGCTGCACCTTTAATGCCTGCAAGTGGGTTGCGGATTTCATGCGCAAGAAGGGCTGTTATTTTAGACATAGATAATGCCGCACCCTTAAATAAAGTTCTGGATTTTGCCACCTGCTCAAGCGAGTTTTTTTGCACTGAAATTACTATAAAATCATCACTTGAAAATAGCGGTCCAACTTGAATATTTACGATGGTTTCTTTTAACCGTGGGGCAGATAAATTAACTGAATGTTCACTCAGAGAAGTTGCTGTTTGCCAAACACGCGATATCATTTTTAATAAAACAGAATCTGAGTTAAAATAATCTGTTGCCAATGTTCCATAAATAATGGCTAAGCTTGAGTTAAAAAAACTCTCTCCTGCGTGATTTAGCCATATAAAGCGATTTGATTTATCAAGTAAGATAACAGGATAGGGCAATGAATCTAATACAGCATATCCAGCTGGGAGGTTAATATTTTCATGGATTAGGTGATATTGCACTAAGCAGCCTCACTCTGTTCTTCAAAGAATCTATCTACTGCTGCAAAAACGACATATGATTCTTGTGTATTATTCGCAATCTCTCTTAGGGATGCAGAACCTGGAAGACCATGTGCATACCAAGCAATATGCTTGCGAGCAAGGCGCATACCATTACTTCCATAACACGTTAACATATCTTCTAAATGAGATAGCATGATTTCTTTTCTTTGAGAAATTGACGGGGTTTGTGCTATTTTTCGGTCAGAAAGAAAATCCCCCGCCTGCCCTAAAATCCAAGGTCTTCCCTGTGCTCCTCTGCCAATCATCACGCCTGCAGCTCCAGACTGGCTTAATGCATCAGAAATATCATTAAGACTACAGATATCTCCATTAACCAATACGGGTATTCTAACCCTTGCTACAGTTTTTCGTATTTCCTTCCAATCTGCACTGCCTTTATACATCTGATTTCTTGTCCTGCCATGCACAGCTAGCATTTTTATTCCAGCTTGTTCCGCAAGAACACCAATTTCAGGCGCATTTTTATTTAGCTCATTCCAACCAAGTCGCATTTTCAAGGTTACAGGAATAGAAGTAGCATTAACGACCGCTGCGCAAATTTCTGCTGTTAATTCGGGGCTTTGCATCAAAGCAGAACCAGAATATCGACCTGTAACTTTCTTCGCTGGACAGCCTAAATTAATATCAATAACACTTGCTCCTAATTGCTCTGCAATTTTAGCAGCTTCAGCCATAATTTCAGGTTCCCACCCTGCAAGTTGAATAGATAAAGGAGCTTCTTGCGAAGATGAAAATTTTAATTTTCTGATTTCATTTTTTACAGATTGTAAAATAGAGTTGCTTGCAATCATTTCAGACACAACCAGACCGCCCCCAAGAGAACGTACTACTTTTCTAAATGGCTGGTCTGTAATTCCAGACATAGGCGCTAATACAGCTGCATGTGGTAGCGTTAAAGAACCAATTGATAAGGTCATTTGAATATCTCACTAACTTGAATATGCACAAATAATAGGCAATTTTTCAAAACAGATCTAGTACGGAAAATTAAATATGCAAAATAGACAAAAAATTCACTCTATGCTTTAAACAATATCATGAAACAAAAAAGTAAAATTGAATTTGATTTTATCCTTCTTGCTGCTGGCAGTGGGCAACGTATGGGGTTTGCAAAACAATTTGCAACCATCAATAATACGCCTATTTGGAAGATTGCTCTTAATCAAATAAAAGACCATCCATCATGTGCGCAAATTATTGTTGTCTTCCCTAACAGCACTGAAATTGATCACTCATTTTTCGACATGAATTCGAATATTAATTGGATTTATGGAGGTAAAACCAGAAGTCATTCAGTATGGAATGCTCTAAAATATCTACGTGATAATCCAAATAACAGCTCCTATATTGCAATACATGACGCAGCAAGACCAATCATTCCACATATCGTGATTGACAGGATAGTAGAAAAAATCAGCACTGGTGAAAAAGCTATTATTCCTACTCTTCCTGCAAGTGATACAGTCAAAATATTTTCAGGCAATCATATTAGCCATACATTAGATAGAAATCAGCTGGTCATGATTCAGACACCTCAGATTTTTGAGGCAAGGGTAATTACAGAAAGTTATGGAAAATACTTTGATAGTGATACCCAAGATATAATTTTGGAACAGTCTTTTCCAAGTGATGATGCAAGTTTAGTTGAAGCAAATGGAGTAGCTGTTGCCATAATAGAAGGAAGTCCTGATTTAAAAAAACTTACCATAAAAGAGGATTTTGATAATTTGGAACAAAGACTAAATGCAGGTTTTGAGACAAGAACTGCCAATGGATATGATGTTCATAAGTTTCGCGATTGGCAACAGCAAGAAACCTGCCGTGAAATAAAAATTTGTGGTGTCAGTCTAAAACATGAAGCTGGACTAGATGCCCATTCTGATGGAGATGTAGGCATACATGCTTTATGTGACGCTATTTTTGGATGTCTTGCAGACGGTGATATTGGCAGTCATTTTCCGCCATCTGAGGAACGCTGGCGAAATGCAGATTCAGAAATATTTCTTAAATATGCCATCAATAAAGTATCTGATGCTGGCGGCAAAATAAAACTTCTTGATGTAACTATCATTTGCGAGTTACCAAAAATCACACCTGTGAGAAAACAAATGAGACAACGCATTTCTGAAATTTGTGCTCTGCCACTGCATAGAGTGTCTATAAAAGCAACCACCTCTGAGAAACTGGGTTTTATGGGTCGCAAAGAAGGTCTTGCCGCTATTGCAGCTGCAACTATATCACTACCGATAATTCCAGAATAGATGATAAAATCATTATGAAAAAGAGCATACACTCTATCTTAAGTACAATTGCAACATTAGGTCCAATCGGCAATTCTATGCCTGCTCCTGGAACTGCTGGTTCTCTTGTTGCCGTATTGTGTGGTTATTTTTTAATCTCACTAGGCTGGCTTCAATTTCTCATAATAACCATTGCTATCACCATAATTGGTGTATTTGCAGCTAACATATATTCAACCCTTACAAACACCCATGATTCAGGCAAAATCATCATTGATGAAGTAGCAGGTCAATGGGTTTGTTTGTTGTTTATCCCATACGAGATTAGCTATTTTATAGCTGCCTTCTTTTTATTCAGACTTTTTGATATAACAAAATGCTGGCCTGTAAATAAAGCAGAGAAACTACCTGATGGGGTAGGTGTTATGGCAGATGATATTGTTGCAGGCCTAATCACAGGTATAATTCTTTTTGTGGTCAATCATTATATCGTTATTCTTAAGATACCAGGTTAAATGGAGATATTATGCACTTTCCTGATTTTAATATTGAATTAATTATTTCCCGACTAAAGCAAACAGGAAATCAAATATGCACTGCTGAATCTTGTACAGGCGGCATGATCGCAACCTTAATAACGGATATACCAGGATCTTCAGCTGTATTTTCCAGAGGCTATGTAACATATAGTGATCAAGCAAAAATAGATATGTTAGGGGTTAGATCTGCTACCCTTGAGCTTTACGGCGCTGTCTCTGCGCAAACAGTATCAGAAATGGCTAGTGGCGCTCTGATTGCTAGCGGCGATGAAGCAGAATATTCAGTAGCAATTTCTGGCATTGCTGGACCTGATGGAGGGAGCGATGAGAAGCCAGTTGGGCTTGTTTTCATTGGCGTTTTAAAAAAAGGGGCGCTTGGCAAGGTTTCCAATCATATATTTGAAGGAGACAGACAAGCCATTCGCCATCAAGCAGCCAACGCTGCTTTACACGCTGTTTATGAATTAATGTGAGTGATTATTCTTATAAAGAGCATCCGCCCTATTTTCAAAAGCACGTACCATTCGTCTCACCGCTTCTGTAAATAAGGTTTCCATTACCGTTTGCAGCAATCTGTTTTTAAATTCAAAATCTACATAAAAATCTATTTCACACCCACTAGGATGAGCTAAAAATTTCCAATGATTTCGAAGATATCTAAATGGTCCATCTGCATAGGTTGTATCAATAATAAGATCTTTTCTATTCAACTCAACTTTAGATGTAAATTGCTCTTTGAACACTTGAAAGCCAATTATTAAGTCCGCCAATAATTCCTTATCTGTCTGCGAGCGTATTCTGGCAGCAAGACACCAAGGTAGAAATTCTGGATATAGTTTGACATCTGCTACAAGGTCAAACAACTCTTCTGGCGTATGATGTATTATTCGTTTTTCGGAGTGGACTGTCATAATTTGATTTATTTTGCTCTCGCACGTTTTAAAGCCGCAAAGTCTTCATCCGCATGATAAGATGACCTAGTAAGTGGCGTTGATGCCATCATTAAAAAGCCTTTTTGTCGACCTTGGTTATTATAGTTAGCAAATTGCTCTGGCGTAACAAACCTTTCCACAGGGGCGTGTTTTGGTGTTGGTTGCAGATATTGACCTATTGTCATAAAATCTACATCTGCTCCTCTTAATTCATCCATGAGTGACACCACTTCATCATCTTCTTCTCCCAAACCAACCATGATACCTGATTTAGTAAAAATCATTGGGTCAAGCTGTTTAACGTAAGATAACACCCAAAGCGAATGCTCAAACCGTGCCCCTGGACGTATAGAACGATATAATCTAGGTACAGTTTCCATATTATGATTAAAAACATCTGGCTTTGCTTCAACCACAATTTCTATTGCACCCTCTTTTCGAAGAAAATCAGGCGTTAATATTTCAATCGTTGTCGAAGGTGAAGCCTCTCTAATAGCTTTTATTGTCTGAGCAAAGTGAGTGGCACCTCCATCATCTAGATCGTCTCTATCAACCGATGTAATAACAACATGATTTAATTTTAATTGTGCCACTGCCTGCGCCACATTATCTGGTTCATGCGGGTCTAATAAATCAGGTCTTCCAGTCGCAATATTACAAAATGCACATGCACGCGTACAAATTGACCCTAAAATCATCATAGTGGCATGTTTTTTCGACCAACATTCGCCTATATTAGGACAGGCTGCTTCTTCACAAACTGTAACAAGATTTAGATCCCGCATAAGGTTTCTAGTCTCGTTAAACACCTCTCCTATGGGCGCTTTCACACGCAACCAGTCAGGACGTTTTGGCTGCGGCCTTGCGTCATTTTTTTGCTTCTCTGGGTGTCTCTTAGCCCCTACCGAGGTATTAGGAGATGGCAAACTTGCCTCCTTTATTTCATACGATAACGAGTAAAATTAATATTGCTTATACAAATCTAACTTATATTAGAAATGGATCGCTCTATCAAATGCGTCAAGAACTGACTCATGCATTGCCTCAGATATTGTGGGATGCGGGAAGATAGTATGCATTAATTCTGCTTCTGTTGTCTCTAAGCTACGTGCAATTGCAAAACCTTGTATCATTTCTGTAACTTCTGCACCAATTAAATGGGCGCCGAGCAGAGCACCTGTTTTTTTACAAAATATCGTTTTAACCATTCCTTCATCCTCACCCATTGCTATAGCCTTGCCATTAGCAAGCAAAGGAAAACGACCAATTTTTACAGAATATCCTGCAGCTTTTGCGTTTTCTTCTGTCAATCCAACAGATGCAATTTGTGGTCTGCAATAAGTGCATCCAGGTACAGTATTATCAGCAATTGGATGCACATCTTTTTGTTTAGTAATAGCTTCGACGCAAATAATGGCTTCGTGACTTGCTTTATGGGCAAGCCAAGGAGGACCCGTTACATCTCCAATTGCATAAATACCATCAACATTTGTAGCACCAAAGCAATCAGTGACAATATGACCGCGTTCTGTTTTCACGCCAATAGTCTCTAATCCGATATCTTCTGTATTCCCAATTATACCAACAGCCATAATAACACGCTCACACGTAATATTTTGCTTTTTTCCTTTAATTGAAATAACGGCAGAAACATCTTTTGTGGATTTTTTGATGGATTCTAGCTTTGCAGATGTGATTATTTTTATGCCTCTTTTTTCAAAGGATTTATGAGCTATGTCCGCAATCTCTTTATCTTCTGCTGTTAATATTCTGTCCATTGCCTCTACAACAGTAACGTCCACACCCATATCACTATAAAAACTCGCAAACTCCATCCCAATAGCACCAGAGCCAACAACCATTAATGATTTAGGCATTGTTTTTGGAACCATCGCATCTCGATAGGTTACAATTTTATCACCATCTGCTTCCATACCAGGAATTTGACGCGCACGAGCGCCTGCAGCAACCATTACATTAAGGGCTTCTAATGTTGCAGCTTTTTTGCCAGAAACAGAGATTTGCCAACCACCACTGGTTTTTTTAGCTATTTTTGCGACACCCTCAAAAACAGTAACTTTATTTTTTTTCATCAGATGGGCAACACCGCCAGATAAGCGTGATGCGACATCACGTGAGCGTGAGACTACCTTTTCAAGGTTGATCTTGACGGCGCCCTCTATTTCAATTCCAAAATCGCTTAAGTGATTAATATTATTTTTTAATTCTGCAGCTCGAAGAAGCGCTTTAGTTGGGATACACCCCCAATTAAGGCAAACTCCTCCTAAATTTTCTTTTTCTATAACAGCTACTTTTTGTCCAAGTTGACTAGCCCTAATAGCACCAACATAGCCACCAGGACCGCCGCCAATTACAATTAAATCAAATTTTTGAGAATCACTCATAATTATCCTTTTTTATTAACATGATGTTTTAATTAACATGATGTTTTAATTAACATGGTGTTTTAAATTAACATGGTGTTTTAAATTAACATGGTGTTTTAGATTAACATGGTGACAGGGTTTTCAATAAATCCTTTGAAAAGTTGAAGCCATTCTGCTCCTAATGCGCCATCAACAATTCGGTGATCTGCTGAAAGAGTAACATTCATCATAGTGGCAATAGCGAGTTGTCCTTCTTTGACAATGGCTCTTTTTTCACCTGCTCCAACTGCTAATATGGCACTTTGAGGTGGGTTAATAACAGCTGCAAATTCTTTAATCCCAAACATGCCCAAATTTGATATCGTAAATCCGCCACCTGTATATTCTTCTGATTTTAGCTTACCTTCTCTTGCCCTTGCGGCAAGATCTTTAGTGATAAGGGATAGTTCAGCCAATCCTAGCTTTTCAACAGAACGTATAACAGGTGTAATAAGACCACCTTTTATAGCAACAGCCATGCAAATATCAGCTGTATCAAAATACCGACACCCGTCTTCTTCAAACCAACCATTCACATCTGGTAATTTCTGCAAAGCCATTGAGCTTGCACGGATAATCATATCATTAACCGAAATTTTTATACCTTCAGGCGCCATTGCATTTAGCTGTGCTCTGTTTTCCAGCAAACGATCAATATTACATTCGACTGTTAAATAGAAATGTGGTGCAGTCTGTTTTGAGAATTGTAATCTACTTGCGATGGTACGCCTCATCGCTGTGTGTGGAACAAACCGTCCTTCGGATGATGAAACACCTTGTTGCTGCGGCTGGATAGCCGCATTTGTTGTAGCTGTTTTATCTAATGTTTTGGTTGGAGCACCTACCGCCACTATATCGCGCTCAATTATACGTCCTCTTGGACCTGTGCCTTTTATAGTTGCTAAGTCTAGATTATTTTGGCTTGCTAGCCTGCGCGCTAGTGGTGTTACAAAAACTCTGTTTTGCTTGTCTTTATCAGACCTACCCTCTTTTAAATGCTCGTTACTATCCTCAGTTTCACGAGATTGATTTTCTTCCTTAGCTATTTTGCTGTGATTATTATCATCTCTAGATTCAACATTGCTTTTATCTGATTTAACAGGCATCTGTGCAGACTGACTTTTAGATATATCATCTATATTTTCATCTTCTTCAGCCAGAATAGCAATAACCGCATTTACAGCCACCCCTTCTGTTCCTTCAACAACTAAAATCTTAGCAATCACACCATCTTCAATAGTTTCCACTTCCATTGTCGCTTTATCAGTTTCAATCTCTGCGACAACATCTCCAGAGCGTACCTCATCACCCTCTTTAACAAGCCATTTTGATAGAATTCCTTCAGTCATAGTTGGCGACAATGCAGGCATTAAAATATCAATTGCCATAATTATATCCCCTCCTCAAGATAGCAAGCCTGCAGTGCAGCTTGAACGATATCATCACTTTTTGGCAGCGTGAGAGCTTCGAGGTTTGCTGCATATGGCATTGGTACGTCTTTTCCAGTTACACGCATAATCGGAGCATCTAAATAATCAAATGCTTTTTCATTTACTTGCATTCCTATTTCTGCGCCAATTCCTGCAAAGGGAAAACCCTCTTCACAAGAAATCAGTCTATTGGTTTTTTTGACAGACTCAACGATAAGGTCAATGTCAAGAGGTCGCAAACTACGCAAATCAATTACTTCAGCTTCAATTCCTTTTTTACTTAATTCCTCAGCAGCCTCAAGTGCCTTTCCTACCATAATTGAAAAAGCGGTGATTGTAACATCAGTGCCCTGCCTTACAATATTCCCTCTCCCGATAGGAACAATCCAATCTTCAGAATCTGGCACATCAAAACTCTGCCCATACATCACTTCATTTTCAAGAAAAATAACGGGGTTAGGGTCTCTTATTGCAGACTTAAGAAGTCCTTTTGCATCAGCAGCTGACCAAGGTGCAACCACTTTTAGACCTGGGCAATGCGCATACCAGCTAGCAAAACATTGTGAATGCTGTGCTGCGACGCGGCTAGCTGCCCCGTTTGGTCCACGAAATACGATTGGACACCCCATTTGCCCACCAGACATATAAAGCGTTTTTGCAGCAGAATTGACGATTTGATCTATTGCCTGCATTGAAAAGTTAAAAGTCATAAACTCAACGATAGGTCTCAAATCTCCAAATGCCGCACCAACTGCTAAGCCAGTAAAGCCATGTTCTGTTATCGGCGTATCTATAACCCGTTTGTCACCAAACTCGTCAAGTAAGCCTTGGGTTACCTTATAGGCGCCTTGATATTCAGCCACCTCTTCACCCATAATGAAAACCTTTTCATCGCTTCTCATTTCCTCTGCCATGGCATCTCGCAATGCTTCACGAACTGTCATATTTTTAACAGCTCCATCCCATTCCATGGCGTGAGGTATAAGTGTTTTTTTGGCCTCTGGCGCAGTTACTGGTGCTGCCGCAGGCGTCTGCTTAGCCTCGATTGGCAAAGCATTGGCATTGGCATCACCGCCATCAGAGGGTGCGCCTAGCTCTTCTGAATCATCCCCAGACATTCTAGCAATAACGGCTCCAACTGGCACAGAATCTGAGCCTTCTTGGATTAAAATTTCAGTGATGGCGCCATCATCAACTGCTTCTACTTCCATTGTTGCCTTGTCTGTTTCTATTTCGGCAATAACATCACCAGAACGAACCTCATCCCCAATCTTCACAAGCCATTTAGACAAAATGCCTTCTGTCATAGTAGGAGATAATGCTGGCATTTTAATTTCATTAGACATCAATTAGGTACCTTTAAATTCATCTTTTTCTATATTAAATTACTGTATTTAAACAGTGTTTTAAGAATTTTTGCTAATATTTTCTGTTTATATATTTTACTAGTTTTATATTAAAAACGGCGTTTAGATTATGATTATATTGCTACTCAGCAACTTCAATTAGAATATCAGTGTAAAGCTCATTTGGTGACGGTTCAGGGGATTCAAGAGCAATGTCAGTTGCCTCCAAAACAATTTTTTTAATCTCTGTATCTTGTTGTTTTAGAGCTGTTTCTTCAATTCCTTCACGCAGTAATAAATCACGAAGATGGTCGATTGGATCATGCTGTTTTCTCATAGCATCAACTTCTTCACGCGTTCTATATTTTGCTGGATCAGACATTGAATGCCCCCGATAGCGATATGTTTTCATCTCTAAAATATAAGGTCCTTTTCCAGAACGAGCATACTCCATCGCTTCAATTCCAGCATCCCGAACAGCTAATACATCCATACCATCTACTTGCTTACCAACTATGCCATAGGCTGCACCCCTTTGGTGTAGGTCGGTACCTGCGGTTGATCTTGGCGTTGATGTCCCCATAGCATATTGATTATTTTCAATCACAAAAATTACAGGTAATTGCCATAAAGAAGCCATGTTAAATGTCTCATAAACCTGTCCTTGATTGGCGGCACCATCCCCAAGATAGGTCATTGCAACACCACCATCATTTTTATATTTATGAGCAAATCCTAAGCCAGCACCAATAGGAACTTGCGCTCCTACTATGCCGTGTCCTCCATAAAAATTCTTCTCACGGCTAAACATATGCATAGAACCGCCCTTACCCTTGGAATATCCTGCCTGTCTGCCCGTTAATTCTGCCATCACACCTGCTGCTTCCATTCCACAAGCAAGCATATGCCCATGGTCACGATAAGCGGTGACAACGCTATCATTTTCCTGATTTACAGATTGCAATCCAACAACGACAGCCTCTTGACCAATGTAAAGGTGACAAAACCCCCCAATTTTCCCCATGCCATATAATTGACCTGCTTTTTCTTCAAACCTTCGAATTAACAGCATATCACGATGCATAGCTAATAATGTTTTACCATCTGGTTTTTGATTGACCAAATTACGGGCAGATTTAGGTGGTCTGCCTGATTTACTAGGGTTTTTAACACGTGTTTTTTTTGGCTGGCGTGGCACGGCTTATAATCTCCTGACCAATGTTAATTTCACTCTCAATAAAAATAGTTTGTTCTGTTAAAATGATAATTCTTTACAATTTAATAACTTTACACAATCATTCTTGAATAAAAATTTGTTTCAAATTTAAGAGCTCTTCGAATTACGAGAGTGTGTTGCATAAATAACTATTTTGCAACCAATTTATCTTATTGTATTCATTGATAAAATTTAATTTAAACCAAAATATGGTTAAGCTATTTCAAGAAAAATAAAAGAGAATTATCAAGCAGGTTATTGATAAGGCAGAATTAACACATCATCCTTAGCAAAAAGACCAAGTTCACTTCTGGCCATTTCTTCTAATATATCCTTGTCTACTTCTGAATCTCGCATAAGAGATATTCTGCCTTCCAGCAGCGTGTTTTCTCTTTCTAATATATTAAGATGTTCTTGCGCAGAAACAATTTCGCGGTCCAGATTGTCGCGCATAAGAAACCCGCGCTCACCTGTTAGAGAATGAAAGCCAAAAAAAGCAACCAATGTTCCAAGCAACATAAAACTGCCAATATAGGTCAATGGTCTATGAAGGATTCTATTGCTTCTCATTCCCCACCTTTTTTAGATAGTTTTTGCAAACAGACTTACTTTTAAGACTTAGTTGAATCAAATTAGTCAATCTATGTCAATATACAAGATAGCATCCCTTAAAGGAACCTTTCTCTAAATTATCGCAAAATTGAATGTCCTGCATATTCACAAGCTGTTCCTAGTGCATCTTCAATTCGAAGAAGTTGGTTATATTTTGCCAGCCTATCAGAACGGGAAAGAGACCCTGTTTTAATTTGACCGGCATTTGTTGCGACGGCTAAATCCGCAATGAAATAATCCTCCGTTTCACCTGAACGATGAGAGATAATTACACCAAACCCAGCTTTTTGGGCCATAGAAATAGCGTTTAATGTTTCAGTGAGCGTGCCTATTTGATTTACTTTTATTAAAATAGCATTCGCTGTTTTCTTTTCTATGCCTCGTGCTAATCTTTTTGGGTTTGTTACAAATAAGTCATCACCTACTATTTGGACTTTATTGCCAATAAGTGATGTTAACTCTGCAAACCCGTCCCAATCATCTTCAGAAAGAGGATCTTCAATAGAAACAATAGGATAATTATTGGTTAATTCTGACCACATTTTGTTCATCTCTTTGGTACCAAGTGTTTTGCCTTCACCAGCAAGATGATATTTTTTATCTTTATAAAATTCAGATGCGGCTGCATCCAGTGCAATCACAATATCTTCTCCTAAGACATAGCCAGCCTGTTCAACTGCCTTGCTTATGAAATCAAGCGCTTCATCAGAGCACTTTAAATTAGGAGCAAACCCACCTTCATCCCCTACTGACGTAGCAAGCCCTTTTTGCATCAACCCTGATTTCAATGAATGAAAGATTTCAGCTCCCATTTGTAATCCATCAGAAAAACTATTTGCCCCAACAGGCATAATCATGAATTCTTGCACATCCAAGCCATTATCCGCATGTGCACCCCCATTCAAAATATTCATCATGGGGGTTGGTAATAAATGCGCATTTACACCGCCTAGATATTGCCATAGCGGAAGCTCAACACTATCCGCTGCAGCGCGAGCAACAGCTAGGCTAACCCCTAAAATAGCGTTAGCACCAAGTCGAGATTTGTTTTCGCTACCATCTAACTCAATTAAATCTGCATCTAAATTTCGTTGATCAAGAGCGTCAGTACCTGACAATGCGTCAAAAATTTCATGATTAACAGCGTCCACTGCTTTTAAAACGCCTTTTCCATTATAAGATTTTTTATCACCATCTCGCAATTCAACAGCCTCATAAGCACCTGTAGAGGCCCCCGAAGGTACAGCAGCTCTTCCAGCAGCACCATCTTCCAAAACCACATCCACTTCTACTGTTGGATTGCCTCGTGAATCTAAGATTTGTCTTGCTTGAATATCAATTATGGCTGACATATTTAATCTCTTTTCTAATTACGTTTTTATAAAGATGTTATCTGGATAAGTATAAAATTTACATATATTTATTTTATTCTCATTTATAGCCAGAATGACACAAAGAATGAATAGCGCTTAACTGTGATAAAAATTCTGGCATTGAAGCAAGTGGGATCATATTTGGACCATCAGAAGGCGCATTATCAGGATCTTGGTGACTCTCGATAAAAAGACCAGACACACCAGCTGCAACCGCCGCCCGTGCTAAAATAGGAACAAATTCTCGTTGTCCGCCAGATGCGCCGCCAAGACCGCCTGGTTGCTGTACTGAGTGCGTAGCATCATAAATCACAGGATAGCCAAACTGAGCCATCTGCGGAAGAGAACGCATATCTGAAACTAAATTATTATATCCAAAACTTGTTCCACGTTCAGTAAGAAGAATTTTCAGATTACCAGTAGAAGCAACTTTCGAAGCAACATGCTCCATATCCCAAGGCGCCAGAAACTGACCTTTTTTAATGTTAATAACCGACCCTGTAGACCCTGCAGCAATCAACAAATCTGTTTGCCTGCATAAAAACGCAGGTATTTGTAAAATATCTACTATTTCTGCAACAGCACTGCATTGTTCAGATGAATGAACATCTGTTAATAATGGGCAATTAAATTGTTTTTTCACATCTTCTAAAATTCGCAAACCTTCATCAATACCAACACCTCTTGCCGCATTAACCGATGTTCTATTTGCTTTATCAAAGGAAGATTTATAGATAAAATTCATGCCCGCTTTTTCTGCCGCTATTTTTAGCGCCTCTGCATGAAATAATGCGTGGTCTCTTCCCTCTATTTGACACGGTCCAGAAATCAAAGCCAGAGGCAATCCTGTTCCTATCTTAAAAGAACCTACCTCAACAGATGTAATTAAAGAATTCGTTGCCATTATCTAATCACACCAATCTTGAATGTTTTCCCGCCGCAGATACAAAATGCATAAATAAAGGATGTGGCTGGAAAGGTTTGGATTTTAGTTCAGGATGAAATTGAACCGCAACAAAAAACGGATGGTCTTTTCTTTCAACAATTTCTGGCAAGCTACCATCAGGAGACACCCCAGAAATAAGCAGACCAGCCTCATTTAGGGCTTTTTCATAATTAATATTTACTTCATAGCGATGACGATGACGTTCTGATATCTTCTCATAACCATAAATTTCATAAGCAAGACTTGCTTGTTTGATAATGCACTCATAAGCACCAAGACGCATGGTGCCTCCCATATTATCTATATCTGTTCGGTGCTCAACCGCGTTTCCAGAAATCCATTCTGTCATAAGACCTACAAGTAAATCACCCCCATCTCCAAATTCACTTGAATTAGCATTAGGCAAGTCACCAAGAGAGCGAGCAGATTCTATCACAGCCATTTGCATTCCAAAACAAATACCAAGAAAAGGAATATTTTTTTCTCGTGCATATCGAATAGCGTTAATTTTACCTTCAGAACCTCTTTTTCCAAAACCGCCTGGAATAAGCACACCAGACACATGACCTAAATGATAAGATAATAATTCATCATTTTCAGTTTCAAATAGCTCTGAGTCTATCCATTCAACATTAATCTTTAATCTGTTGGCAATTCCGCCATGCGTAATTGCCTCTCCCAGAGATTTATAACTATCCTGAAGACTTGTATATTTTCCAACAATAGCAATCGTTATCTCCCCCTCAGGGTGAGCAAAATCATAGGCAATAGATTGCCAAGTTTTAAGATCAGGTGCTGTATTTGGAAGATTAAAATGACGGCATATTTGGGTATCAAATCCCTGTTGATGATATGCCAACGGAACATCATAAATACTAACCGCATCTTCTGCAATTATAACATCGTCGCCTGCAACATTACAAAATTGGCCAATTTTATTTTTTTGCTCATCTGGCACAGGCATTTCTGTTCTGCAAAGAAGAATGTCCGGTTGCAGTCCAACTGATTGTAGTTCTTTAACAGAGTGTTGGGTAGGTTTGGTTTTAAGCTCGCCAGCGGCATGGATATAAGGCAGTAATGTTACGTGAATTATACAAGAACCATCGCTTCCAAGCTCATTTCTTAATTGTCTAATAGCTTCAAGAAACGGAAGGGATTCTATATCCCCTACTGTTCCGCCGATTTCACACAAGACAAAATCTTCATCTGTAATATCGTTTTTCACAAATTCTTTAATCGCGTCAGTTACGTGCGGGATAACCTGTATTGTTGCTCCAAGATAATCCCCCCTGCGTTCACGTGCTAAAACATCAGAATAAATCCTGCCAGTGGTAACATTATCTGTTTTTTTAGTGCTAACCCCAGTGAATCTTTCATAATGTCCAAGGTCTAGGTCGGTTTCAGCGCCATCATCAGTCACAAACACTTCGCCGTGCTGTGTTGGTGACATTGTTCCTGGATCTACATTAAGATAGGGATCAAGCTTACGAAGTCGAACCTTATATCCACGCGACTGCAAAAGAGACCCCAGGACCGCTGACGCAAGACCCTTACCAAGGGAAGACACAACTCCGCCAGTAATGAAGATAAAACGGGTCATCTGCGCCTCCTTAATCTAAGATTATCGCGCATACCTATCTTACAATACACCATCATTTCTATTGCTCAGTTGGGACTACCGGTGTGTCTGGAATAACTGGAGCAGACTCAATAACTTCATCAATAATTGACGGAGCCTGACGCCCATTACCTGCCAAAATAGCTAAGCTAATTGAAGTTACAAAAAATGCAGCAGCAAGCAAAGCCGTTATTCTAGTTAAAAGATTGGCTGTACCTCGCGCTGTCATAAAACCGCCGCCGCCGCCGCCAATACCAAGAGCACCGCCCTCGCTACGCTGTAATAAAACAACCCCAACTAGAGAGACAGCGATCATAATATGAATAGTCAATAATATGGTTGTCATATTTCCACCGATTTTAAATATTTCGTTATTCTTGTAAAACATCGCCTCCAAAAAGGCAAAGCTAAAAAAACACAATTATCAATCTTATTACACCTAAAGGCAAATCTGTTTAAATTTTTCACACCTTAAAGAAGCACCACCTACTAAAACACCATCGACTTCAGTTAAGGCTTTTATTTGATTCGCATTCTCTGGATTAACAGAACCACCATAAAGAACAGGATAATTTATGCTCCTTTGCGTTATCTTAGATAAATGCAATTTTACAAAAGAATGCACCTGATTTATTTCATCTAATGTTGGAACTAGCCCAGTTCCAATTGCCCATACAGGCTCATAGGCAATTATAAATTCTAAATCAGATGGTTGGATATCAGATATAGCAGAAAGCTGTTCAGCCAATATTTTTTGTGTTTCTCCAGCTATATATTGCTCATGCGTCTCACCAATACAAAAAATTACTTTTAAACTAGATTGTTCTGCCGCAATCAGTTTTTGGGATAGTAATGCGTTGTTTTCATTATGATATTGTCGTCTCTCAGAGTGACCAATTATTACCCAATCTGAGCCAATATCCTTAATCATAGACGCACTAATTTCGCCTGTATAAGCACCATTTTGATGCGCACTGCAATCTTGCGCGCCAATTTTAATAGAAGAATTCTCTGTTTCATTTAAAACGGCATTCAAATGAATAAAAGG
>JABJAN010000008.1 GCA_018666135.1 Alphaproteobacteria bacterium
GCCATCTTCAGCTATGGTAACAATAAGGTCATTTATATCATACCCAGGCATTCTAAAGTCAGTGATATTGGCTTTGGTAACAGTTGAATTCTCATCAAGATAGACAATTCCAGTTGCCTGCAATGTGCCTATCTCTGCCTGCTGGATTTTAATGCTTCTTACAAAATCATCCCTAATATCAACAAGCAGCTCTATATCTCCTACCTCACCTGGGAGCTTAGTCCAGTTCAATAGGGGCAAATTTAACGACGAGTCTTTAAGATCGCCTGTTATATTAACTCTTCCTGTGCGCATTTCAGTATTATAATTGAGTAACCATCGCATCTGCGAGCTTCCAGATATATCAATTTTTGTCACTTCTTTTACACGTTCTGATAAATAGTCAGATGGCTGTGTTTTAGCTACTATCTGTAGTGTTTTATCCGCCTTTTGATGACCCTTAAAAGAGGAATCCACACCCGAAATATTCCCAGTTCCATCTAATAAAATTTCACCATTTTCCTTAAGTGTGAGCTCTATTTTGCCGTTGCTAAGGGTTTCTCCTAGAGGCAAATTGCCAAATGAAACATCTGCAAGGCTTGCGATTGATGCAATCGAATCCAATTTTAGTTTAGCATTTTGAAAAACAGACTTTGTAGAAATTTTCGTGACAATAGAGCCATTTGGATTTGACAGCTTCTTTAATGGTTGTGGCAGTTTGTTTACAGTTGGATGCTCCAAAAGCTTTTTCAACGCAGGGATGCTGCCATCAATCGTTGCTTCTATTTCCAGTTTTCGGGCTAAATTAATATCTCCATAAGCCAAAATCGGAGAAAATTCTAAACTTCCATTTTCAAGTAATAATTCAGGCATCTTGCCGTTTAAGATTTCTATCGAAAGTAGATTGTCAAAAACTCTAGCCTTTAGATCAACAGACTGAACAACTGGGCTATTATCTGCCCAAGTAAATTCCATATTCTGCCAATCCCAACCACCAGCTATAGCGATTAGCTGAGTATTTATAGCCTGAGACCATAGCAGATCACGGTGATATTGAATAGGTAATGCCATAAATGCTTTTACCTTTGTATCACTAAAGATTCCCCCTTTGCCTCTTTTTAGCAACCATTGCCTGGTTTTATAAGCAATGTTCTCTGGCCATATTTCCAATAATAAATCTGCATCAAATTTCTCTGTTTCAAATGTGAGTGCTGATATAACTGATGGTCCGACATTCGCGTTTTTTTTCTGATAATTCTGCATCGCCTTTTCACCAAATTGTTCTATCGCTTTTTCAAGCTCAACAAATTCAGCTTTAAACAGCACTTCCCCTTTTTCTGGCTGAGCAAATCTAGCGGATGCCTTTTGAATTATTTTGTCATTTAGAACAAAGTCTACGTTTCCAGAAATATTTTCAACTAATCTATCTGATGCTGCGAGTCTGATTTTTGCATCTATAATTGCCGTATTTAAAATCAGTTTTTCAACCTGACCTTGTTGATCAAGACTAGCTGAGATTTGATTCACCGTCTTTGCTTGTAGAAGCGAATATTGAGGGGTAGTTGTCTTTAAGGTTAGATCAGATATTTGCCCATCAAACTGAAACTTTTGCCATTCTATTTTGTTATTTTGGCTATCTTGCTTAGCTGAAAATGACACAGAGGCAAAATCAATTACGCCAGTTTCACTATAGTTTGAAACCAATTTGTTTATTGGTTCGAATAGCGTGCCGTTAAAATAAGAAAATAAACTTGGAACTAACGTATCATGCGTTTCAACCGTTCCGCTAACAACCGTATCGGACACTTCAAAAGCTTTGATATCAAGCGAAGCCTTTAATTTCAATTCAGGGCTGAAATCTATTACAAGATTATCAAGGTCTATATTTTGATCATTTGCATCATATGAAAACCATCCAGAGAACATATTAATATCTACATTCTCCTGAAACAAACTTTGTTGCGAGAAATATTTTTGCGGCGTGTCTTTTATATTGAGCTGTTGTAGTTCAAAATGCCCATCCGCATTTTTTAATTCAACTTGTTCAAATTCGGCATTTATTTTTCCTGAAAAAAACCCATCTATGATGTTGTCACCTAGGTTGTTTGGCAAATATTCTAAAAACGGCGCAATATCTATTGATTGTGTATTGAGTGTTGTCTGCCAAAGACCTGTGGTAAGATCAAAATCAAAATTACCCTCAAATTCCCCAGATTGATTTATTTTAACAGATAATAATGCTTGAATATCATCTATAGATGATAAAGATGCCTCTAGGCGTGACTCTGTTATTAAAACTTCCTTATTATTTGAATCTTCTATCCCTTTTAAGTGCATCTCATCCAATGAGACAACTATCTGTTTTGGAATAATTTTTTTCAGATTTGCATTCTCTATTTGTGTTAAAAAATTTCCATGATAATCAGAGGCTCGTTCTGTTTTAAATGCTGTATTTTCTATCCAAGAGCTTTTGCCCTCTGAGATGATTTTTACATCATCTAGTGTCATTTTTTGGATCAATCTTCCAGTGAACACACCATCCATTCCCAACACCAACGTAGCTTTTGGCAAAATAATTTGTTGATCCTGACGCGTGATTTTTGCGTTTTCAAAGGTTATCTGGATAGGCGTGAGTGAGAAAGAAGAAGTAACCTCAATCTGCTCTATTGCAACATCATACTCTGGCAAAAAATTAGAAATCTGTTGCTCGATCTGGGTTTCAATTGCCCCTTCTTGAAACAAAAGGGACGGTGTGTTCGCTATGGTTGCAAGCGGTCCGAAAAGCATAATGGACATTAAGATACTGCCAAAATCAAATAAAACATTTTTACTTGCAGTTTTAACGTTCTTTTTAAACAGCATTTTTTGCCTGTATTCTGACCATTAAATTATTGTCTATTATCTTTGTTATCATACACCATGTTAGTGTTTCTGCCATAGCATGAATTAAACTGCTAGACCTTTGATAAAGACTGCGATAGTCAATATAATGTCTTAATAATAGTTATGTCACGGAGCAAAGGTCAATGCTAGAAACCGGAACAAAAATCGAAGATTTCAATATACCAACTGATCGTGGGCATTTTACCTTATCTGATTATAGGGGAAAAAATGTTGTCATGTTCTTTTTCCCAAGAGCAGATACATCTGGATGCACTAAAGAAGCGATTGCATTCACCTCTCTGCTAGCTGAATTTGATGCTGCTAACACTGTGGTGATTGGCATCTCTAAAGATACCCCAGAAAAACAAGCCAAATTTCGCTCTAAACATGATCTAGAGTGCATATTAGGCGCAGATCATGTAACCGATATTTGTGAGAGATTTGGTGTTTGGGTTGAAAAATCCATGTATGGAAAATCCTATATGGGCATTGAGCGTTCAACTTTTTTAATAGACCCAGATGGTAAAATAACAAAGATTTGGCGCAAAGTAAAAGTACCTGGTCATGCTGAAGATGTGCTAGCACAGGTGCAAGCAGGCGGCTAATGCATGTACGGGATATTTGCCCACATCTTTTGTGTGCATTTACAAAATCAGATGCAACAGAAAAAGCCCTTCTAACACGGCAAATAGCACATTCTTTTAGTGCAGAAGAATTTTATGTTGCTAATCCATGCCCAGTTCCAATGCGGCCAGGCAGACCAAAACAGCCTGAATTAAAACCTCCGAAAGATATGCCCAGAAGACGTATTAATTCTGCGCCTGCAGGCAGAATTGCGCTAATTCATGCGATTGCTCACATTGAATTAAACGCCGTTGACCTTGCGCTTGACATGATAATGCGCTTCTGTGACCACCAATTACCTCTTGATTATGTGAAAGATTGGATGCGTGTTGCAGATGATGAAGCACGCCATTTCTTAATGTTGAATGATAGGTTGGGTGAGCTTAATAGCTATAATGGGGCACTCCCTGCACATGATGGGTTATGGTAAGCAGCAGAGGAAACGGCACATGATTTGCTCGCAAGACTAACCATCACGCCGTTGGTGTTTGAAGCTCGTGGTCTTGATATTAGGCCTCAGTTAATTGCTAAGATGCATAAAATAGGAGATAACAAAACCGCAGATTGTTTTAAGATTATAATGGAAGATGAAATTGGTCATGTGCGAACTGGCAAGAACTGGTTTGACTATGAATGTGGCAGACTTCGTGAAGACCCTATAAGCACGTGGCAAAAAGCTGTTACCACCTACTTTCATGGCACACTTAAACCACCTTTTAATATTGAAGCACGTGATGCAGCACGGTTTTCTGCTGCTTTTTATAAGCCAATCTCTGGGTAAAATTATATTCTGGCTGGCTGGCTTGACTGACTGGCTGGCTGGCTATCTAGTCATGCCTACTCTTGCTGCTAGACCTGCTTCAATGAAATCATCTATATCTCCATCCAAAACAGCTTGTGTATTCCCAGTTTCGACTTGGGTTCTAAGATCTTTTACCATCTGATAAGGGTGCAAAACATAAGAACGTATTTGGCTACCCCAGCCATTTTCAGCTTTGCTGGCATTACCTTCAATCGCTGCATTTTCCCGTTTCTGAAGCTCCAACTCATATAATCGTGCCCGCAGCATTTTCATAGCTGTTGCTCTGTTCCGATGCTGAGATCTATCCGACTGACACTGCACAATAATATTTGTTGGAATATGGGTTATTCTGATCGCAGAATCTGTGGTGTTAACATGTTGTCCGCCAGCACCAGATGCTCTGAAAGTATCTACACGCAAGTCTTTCTCTTCTACTTCAATATCAATATTATCGTCTATCTCTGGATAAACCCAAACACTTGAAAAACTTGTATGGCGCCTAGCAGAACTATCAAAAGGAGAAATTCTGACCAGCCTATGAACTCCTGATTCTGTTTTCATCCAACCGTAACTGCTGTCACCAGCGATTCGAATTGTAGTAGATTTTATGCCAGCCTCCTCACCGTCAGCTTGGTCAATTACTTCAACCTTAAAGCCTCGATGCTCTGCCCATCTTATATACATTCGAAGCAACATAGATGCCCAGTCTTGCGCTTCTGTACCACCCGCACCTGAATGAATTTCAACAAAACAGTTATTTTTATCTGCTTCTCCTGATAACAGGCTGGCAATCTGTTTCTTGCCTGCAATCAAAGAGAGCTGTTTTATGGAGTTTTCAGTCTCATGAATCAATTCTTCATCTTGTTCATCATTCGCAAGTTCAAGCATTTCCAACTGCTCAGTCAATCCATCTTGCAATTCTCTAATATTTTGGATTTGTGTTTCCAGCGTTGTTTTTTCTCGCATTAAATCTTGCGCTGTTTGCTGATCGTTCCAAAAATCTGGCTCTGAACTCTTCGCTTCGATCTCAGATATTCTGTTTAGTGCCTGCTGCCAGTCGACATGCTGTTTTAATAAATCAATTGCTTGCTTTATAGCGTCTAAAGAGTGCTGGGTTTCTGCTTGCATTATAATTTCTTATAGAATTGTTAAAAAATGTCTTATGACTATCGATACGGAGTAACTCATATCATAGTCATCAGCTCACAGGTATCAATATAAATCAGGTGTCTTAATGGTTTGATCTGAAATTTTATCTTGCGGAAGGTCAATAAAATCAGAATTTGCCGAATTAAATTGTGTTAGGGTAGCACTCAACGGTGACTGTCCAGGCTTAAATACCTCCATAACCACATTTGGGTCAGATAATTTTACTTGATATCCTTTCTCAGCATGAACAGGGTATAAATTTACGCCATCAGGGCGCCTAAATGGTATTTGCGGCGCGTCTGCCAATGCCTTGGTCATGAAGGATTGAAAAATTGGGACAGCCGCACTTGAACCTGTCTCACTTTTGCCAAGCGGTCTTGGATTATCATATCCAACAAATACACCAGCCACTAAGTCTGGTGAGAAGCCAATAAACCAAGCATTAGTATTATCATTAGTTGTTCCTGTTTTACCTGCCAAAACAAGACCTGTCTGCTGCAATCTTCGCCCTGTGCCGCGCTTTATTACACCTTCAAGCATGGTAATAATTTGATAAGCAGATGCAGGATCTGTAAGCTGTTCCCTTTCTTCTGGCAGGATTGGTACAGCCTGATTAAGCCATTCTGAATTTACAAAACATCGTTCACATTTTCTATTATCATGACGCATAATAGTCTTACCATATCTGTCTTGCACCCTATCAATTAAAGTTGGGGTAACTTTAAGACCGCCATTCACCAATTGCCCATAGGCTGCGGTAATTCTAAGAAGCGTTGTCTCCCCTGCCCCAAGTGCCATTGATAAATAGGCTGGCAAATCCGAATTAATATTAAATCTCTTAGCATAATCCTGAACCGTTGGCATACCGATAGCCATTGCCAATCTGGCAGTCATTAGGTTACGTGATTTTTCAATACCAACCCTCATAATAGATGGTCCATAGAATTGTTTTGTATAATTGGACGGCTTCCATTTTGGTAGACCAGGGCCTTGATCAATTGCTAGCGGAGCATCAAGAATTTGGGTTGTTGGACTATATCCTTTATCTAATGCTGCTAAATAAATAAATGGCTTAAATGCTGAGCCTGGTTGGCGATTTGCTTGGGTAGCTCTGTTAAATTCTGAATCACTAAAATTATAGCCACCAGACATTGCTAATAATCTTCCGGTATGGGGGTCCATTACAACAATTGCCCCTTCAACCAGTGGGCGTTGACCCAAAGCCCAGTCCAACGGTCCAGCTTGATAATCCTCAGATACTAAATCTTGTGCGTTTTCTGGTTTTTGAACAATAATAATATCGCCAATTGTAAGCGCCTGCTTCAGAGATTTTATGGGCGCGGGTCTGATGCCTAAATCATCTCGGGGGGGATAAGCCCAGCTGGCAAGTGTAAATGGAATAATCCCCTTAGTTCCATTTACATAAATAACGGCTTCTTTTGGTTTAACTTGCAATATTAGAGCGGCAAACCTGCCAGCTGGCAAAGATTTTGTTATTTTAGATAATTGCTCATTAATATTAGCTTCACGATCAATCTGAGCAACCGGACCTCTCCAGCCCTGTCGTCTATCTAATGCTTCAAGACCAGAAATAAGGGCTTCTCTTGCCATTACCTGTAATTTAGGGACAAGGGTTGTTCGCACCGACAAACCGCCCCCATATAATGTATCAGAACCGTATAAAGAGACAAGTTCGCGCCTTACTTCCTCTGTAAAATAAGGAGCATCCGCAAGGTCAGAGCCTGTTTGTGTTCTAACCCCTAAATCAAATGACTGTGCAAATACTTTCTCATCTTCAGTGATATAGCCATTTAAAAACATTTGCTGCAATACCCAGTTGCGCCTGGCAATAGCAGCAGCTGTCCTTCTGACAGGGTGATAGTTATTGGGTGCTTTTGGTAAGGCTGCAAGATACGCAATTTCATGCAGCTCTAATTGATCCAATGGCTTATCAAAATAATTTAAGGCTGCAGCTGCTACCCCATAACTCGATAATCCCAAATATATATCATTAAGATAAAGAGCTAATATGTCTTCTTTATCTAGGGCATGTTCTATTCTTATTGCCAATATCGCTTCTTTGATTTTTCGTTCAATGGATACTTCATTAGTAAGCAAAAAGTTTTTTGCAACTTGTTGGGTAATGGTAGATGCACCAATTGGCCGCCTGCCAGATCCGATATTTGCGATATTAGTAATAACAGCGCGACTTAAGGCTTTTAAATCAACCCCAAAATGCTGATAATAGGATTTATCCTCTGCTGATAAGAAAGCAGCAATCAACTTTGGCGGCATTGCTTTTGTAGGCATAAACAGCCGCTTTTCAGTAGCATATTCTGCCAATAAAGCACCATCACCTGCATGAATACGTGTGACCACCGGTGGTTCATAATTAGCCAGCTTTGCATAATCAGGCAAATCCCGCCCAAAGGACCAAAAAACCCACAAAATGCCCCCTATGCCAGCTATCAGGCATAAGAGTAAAAACATGAATATTGCAAAAAACCATTTCATAGCATTTATTTTCTAAGCACTCATTGGGGCATTTTTATGGCAAAATACCAATATATCATACCTTTATGCTAACGTAACGACGCATTTAAATAGGCTATTATTGCGTCTGCTATTTTTTTAGTTAAATCATCAATGTAGCTATCTTTTTTTAAGTTTGCTTCATCTTTCTTATTTGTTAAAAACCCCATTTCAACTAAAACAGAGGGAATATCTGGTGATTTTAACACCGCAAAACCAGCAAACCGATGACCTCGCTTGTCGCCCCCAGGCAGTGAGCGCACCTGATTTAAAATTGATTTTGCAATATAAGTAGATTCGTTCATTGATTCTCGCTGAAACATACTTAACAACGCATTTGCAGCCAGTGGATCTTCAATCGATAAATCTGGTCCGCCAAGAAGGTCTGCCTTATTTTCTCTTTCTGCAATTAGCGCCGCTTCTTTATCTGAGGCGGTATCTGATAAAGAAAACACAGAAATCCCATTTGCTTTTGCATTTGGAGCAGCATCTGCGTGTAAGGAGACGAATAAATCTGCTTGATGCTGGCGGGCGATTGCAATCCTATCTCTTAATTTAATAAAGCTATCATCTTCTCTGGTTAGTCTGGCAATCACACGCCCTGATTTATTTAAATGATAGGCAAGACGCTGCGATGCCTTAAATGTAATCTCTTTTTCCTTTGTGCCAGAAAATCCAATAGCGCCTGGGTCTTTGCCACCATGCCCTGCATCAATTGTTACAACCCAGCGTTTTGGACGCATTTCTGGAGATTTAAGCTCAACTACTTTGCCACCTGTTTGCAGATTATTATTCTGTTCAGGCTTTTTTTCCACCTTCAAAAAATTCGTATTGTCAGCTTGCTCATTTAAGGCTGAATCTAATTTACTTGTTGCCAAGTAAGGGGTTTTTTTAAGTGCTGATCTTGCAAGTGCAAACGCTGTCTTACCTCTATTTGAAATATCGATAACGATCCTATAGCCTGGTTTTCTTGCACTATCTGATTGCTTTGGTGGCAGCATAAACGCGGCGACAGGCGCTGCTGGCTCAGACAATTCAAAAACCAGCCTTCCTGTATTCGCAGTGGGATTTCCATATCGCCAGGAAGTTATTGGACCATAAGATAGCTTACCTGATTTTGGGAAATTAGGCATATTCCAAGAACTATTCGTAGTATCAATCACAAGACGGTAGGGAGAATCTAATAAAGATAATCTTGCTTCTGGAATATGACTAGTTTCTACCACAATTCTGGTTGCCGAATTAGCAAAGTTATTTTGTGAATTTGACTCTGAAACCTGTCCAAATCTAAAATCAATATAACTATTTTGTGTTTCAGCCTGTACTTCTATGCTCGAAATAAATAAGGCGATACATCCAAAAATCATGGCAGATATGGTGTGCAACACCCGATTTGTCCCTTTTTTCATTTAAAATCCAAAATCGATGAAAAAGTTATCTAATGACATCTCTTGGCTACCAATTGTTAATCTTATTAAAAAATTACTGGCAAATAGTCAGGCAAACTATCCGATAAAACGTCACATAAACATAATACATGCTTAAGTTCTAAAATAGTTACTTGAGGTTATCAACTAATTGCAGAGATAAAAATACATATCCCTATTTCTGTATAATTTTCTTTTCGTAATTTTACGTTCATGTGATATGACCTTATTATTGCAAAGCAGACAATCAAAGCAAAAATTTTAAAAGAGATAATTTATTTCTCTAATTAAGCTTAAAATTAGTACTTTGCAACCTGACTATTTTATACATTCAACAGAATGATGAACCTAAAAATGACTATGTTACATAACCCGCCCTTTTACTCTAAGCCAGAAACTCTTTGGCATCGCGGCTATTCAAACCATAGTAATATCTATTCCATTCTGAATATTCCTGGCGTTATGCCAGTCATTGAACATTCGCCTTGCAACCGCATTTATGAAGGAATGCAAGCGACAGAGAGACTTACAAATGAGCAAAAAATTACTTATCGATGCCCACCAACCCGAAGAAACCCGAGTGGTCTTATTAAATGATCAAAAGATAGAAGAATTTGATTATGAAAATACAGCCAGAAAACAATTAAAGGGAAATGTATATCTTGCGAGGGTAACCCGTGTAGAGCCTTCCTTACAAGCAGCTTTTGTTGAATATGGCGGAAATCGCCAGGGATTTCTTGCATTTAGTGAAATTCATCCTGATTATTATCGCATCCCTATTGAAGACCGCGAAGCACTAAAGGCTGAAGAAGAGCCCGCGGATGACGAGGAAGAAGAAACATCTCCACCTCAAAGCGATACGCTGGAGACGATTGATAGCGAAGAAGAAATAACCACCTCTTCTAAGAAGACTCTTCCTTCTACCTTGCATAAATATAAAATTCAGGAAGTTATCTCACGAAAGCAAATATTGCTCATACAAGTGGTTAAAGAAGAGCGCGGTAATAAAGGCGCCGCCCTTACAACTTATTTATCTCTTGCAGGACGCTATTGTGTACTGATGCCAAATAGTAATAGAGGCGGCGGTGTTTCACGTAAAATTAACAACCCTGCTGACCGGAAGAGACTGAAATCAGTTGTAAGCGAGCTTGATATCACCAAAGGGATGGCTGTGATTGTTAGAACAGCAGGCTCTAAACGAACCAAAACAGAAATAAAGCGCGATTATTCCTATCTTACAAAGCTATGGAATGACATTAGAACCAAAACAATGGAATCAGAGGCACCATGCCTTATTCATGAAGAAGGAAGTCTTGTTAAACGCGCAATCCGCGATATCTATACAAATGATATTGAGGAAGTTTATGTCGAGGGCGCAGACAGCTATAGAATAGCTAAAACGCACATGAAAATGCTTATACCAAGCCATGCAAAGCGGGTTGTTGAATTTAAAGGAGACAGACGCCTTTTTCAACAATATCAGGTAGAAGACCAGCTTGCGCAAATTCATCATAACGAAGTAACCTTAAAATCGGGGGGCTATCTGGTACTAAACCAAACAGAAGCGCTTGTCGCAATTGACGTAAACTCTGGCAAGGCTACTAAAGAACGTAATATTGAAGAAACCGCGGTTAAGACTAACCTTGAAGCAGCAGAAGAAATTGGCAGACAATTAAAATTAAGAGATTTATCTGGATTGGTTGTGATTGATTTCATTGATATGGAAGAACACAGAAACCAACATCTTGTTGAACGTAAGTTAAAAGAAGCACTGCGAAATGATAGAGCCCGCATTCAAGTAGGCGGCATAAGCCATTTTGGACTGCTTGAAATGTCCCGGCAACGGTTACGCCCATCACTTGTTGAATCGATTTCTCAAGTTTGTCCGCATTGTGAAGGAACCGGAAGGGTAAGATCTGTTAATTCATCCGCGCTTCATATATTGCGTATTTTAGAAGAAGAAATTGTGGGAATTTCTGCACGTGATCTTGCCATCGTGGTTCAAACAGATATTGCTTTATATATTTTGAACGAAAAACGAGCAACGCTAGCCGAAATAGAGACTAAAGCAAATTGTAAGATTTCTATTCAAGCAGATGCCTCTCTATTGGAAAATGATTATCGGCTTATTAAAGATAATGTAGCTATTGAATCAAAAGAGAAAACACCTGTTAAAGCTAAACAGGAACCAGCCAAAACTACTCAAAATACATCACATCTTTCTGATGATGAAGAAAATGAAGATGGCGAGCAGCCAAAACGCAAACGCCGCGGGAGACGCGGTGGGAGACGCAGGCGCAGACGTGACGGTGATGAAGCAGTTGTATCACCTTCGGCTACACAGTCATCTAATGGCACGAGCGAGCCACAAAATAGTGAGAAAGTAGATGGCACTTCAGAGCAGAATAATCAATCCTCAAATAGGCAGACTACAGATGGACAAGCCGTAACTGAGGAAAACTCTAATGCAGATGCAAATTCTGATAAAGCCAACATACAGCCAAAACCACGTAAGCGCCGTGGCGGCAAAACAAAGCAGAATAAAACAGCTTCTTCATCAACAGTAGATAGTGTTAATACAAGCAATACTGATGTTAAAGCAGCTACACCAAACGGTTCTGATTTGGCTTCACCAGATGCTCCAAAGCCTAAACAAGTTCGAGGTAAAACATCCAACAACTTGGGAGCTGCAGATGCAGAGCCAAATAATGATCTTGAAAAAACGGTAAGACCAAAGGCAAAAAAAGCAGCTGGGAAAAAAGCGGCCAATAAAACTGTAGCTAAAAAGAAAACAAAATCAGCAAAGCAACATAGTAGCACATCTGAAAACCAACCAGTGGTATCTGAACCTCAGAAAACCAGCAGAGAGCCTATTGCTTCTGTTGATCTTGGGGTTACAGATGTTGGCAATAATGCGCCGGCATCGAAAAAACGAGGATGGTGGTCAAAAGGTTAGATTAAATTCTTACGTTTTAAAGCAGCTAAAAATAGTTAAATAATTAAAAAAGAGCAGATTGAAATTTCTTTCTGCTCTTTTTTGCTTTGATGCAAAAACTAATTAAGGGATGCAAAAACTAGGTAAGAGATGTAAAAACTAGGTAAGGTGTTTTATCAGGCTGCGTCTTTTTTATAATTTACAACAAATTGATTAATTCGTTTAACTGCTTCATGCATGGTCTTGGTTGATCCAGCAAATGATAATCGTAAATAGCGATGCCCATCCAAAGGATCAAAATCAACTCCTGGGGTAGAAGCAACGCCCGTTTGGTCCAATAATTCTTTCGCAAAACTGATTGAATCGTTACTTAATTTAGAAATATCAGCATATATATAAAAAGCACCATCGCACGGCGCTGCCTGACCAAGTAATTCTGCTGGAAGCCCAGATAATAAAATCTGCCTATTTTCCTTATAACGTTCAACATGAGCGTCAAGTTCATCACTACAATCAAATGCCTTTACTGCGGCAATTTGATTAGGCGTTGGCGCAGAAATATAAAGATTCTGAGCTAATTTTTCAGCTGGAGTAATAAGCTGTTCTGGCAGGATCATCCATCCAATACGCCATCCAGTCATAGAAAAATATTTAGAAAGGCTATTAATCACAATCGCATTATCTGTATATTTTAATGCTGTTTCACATCTGCCTGTGTAAGACAAGCCATGATAAATCTCATCTGAGATTAATCGAACACCATGTTTATCACACCAATTACAAATTTTCTTTAATTCATCATCAGGAATCACAACCCCTGTTGGATTATGAGGACTGGCAATCATAAGTCCATCTGGCAACCTGTCCCATTCCTCCATTTGTTGTAATTGTGGTACCCATCCTTCATTTGGACCTGCTGGAAGTATCACTGGCTCAAGTCCCATACCAAGCATCAAGTTACGATAGGCAGGATAACCTGGGTTTGGAATTGCTATTCTATCGCCAACATCAAATGCGGACATAAAGGATATAGCAAAGCCAGTGGAAGACCCCACAGTTACGGCAACACGTTCTGCATCAATATCAATCTGATACCATTGCTTATAATGCTCTGCTATTCGCTGCCGCAATTCTGGAATACCTAATGCGACTGCATAGCCATGTGATTTTTGCTGACCCATAGACTCAACAAGCGCATCCATAACAGGCTTAGGTGCAGATGATGATGGCTGCCCTACCTCCAAATGCACAATATCTTGCCCTTGTGCATCTAATTCCGCGGCAAGACGCATTACATCCATAGCCATAAAAGGGGGCATCTCGCTGCGCTTTGCTATTTTTAGAGATGGTGGTGTTATTTTGTTATATGACATTAGATTGCACTTCATTCTCTCTTGGGATGGTAAAAAATAAATTGAGACAGAAAACACTGATTAATGAGGTCAAATATGTTATTCTATATTAAAATATATCTTCACTTATATAATGAGCGCACAACATCATATCTTTTAACTACTGTCAAATGGCAATTTTAGAATTTTGTGTCGTTTTTTTAATAAATTAGATATTTTATTTCATTTTATTGCTGGAATTCACAAGACAAATGCCAAATATTAAAAACTTTCATTCAATTATGTTTTTTTTCTTATTTTTTCTTGTTTGGACAACAAGTTGCTATGCAAACTTAATTAGAGATACCGAATTAGAGACGAAACTTGAAGCATTAATTGCGCCAATGCTTGAAGAGGCCGAAATCACACCTAAAGTAAAAGTACGGGTAGCCTTAAATTCTTCTTTTAATGCCTTTGTTACTGGGGATAACACTATTTATGTGCATTCTGGTCTCTTGCTAGATGCAGAAACTTTGGAGGAAGTAGTTGGCGTTCTTGCACATGAGTTAGGTCATATTGCATCTGGCCATGTAGCAAGAAAAGCTGAATCAATCAACAAAGCCAGCAATATAACAATGTTAAGCACGATTTTAGCTACTGCTGCTGCGATAGGAGGTTCTGGCGATATTGCTGCCAGCGTATTAGTTGGCGGCAGCGACAGGGCAGCAAGGCAATTTTACTACAGCTCTCGTACCAATGAAGCAGTTGCCGATGAATGGGCGCTTAAAATACTTGATAAATTAGAAATAAGCACCAATGGAATGGCGCGTATGATGCAACGTCTTTCGCAAGAAAATGCATTGCCTGAAAGTCATCAATCAGAATATTACCTAACCCATCCAGGGACAAAACAGCGCCTAGCTGTGTATGAGGATCATCTGCAACATTCAGGGCTTAAGAATGCCCAGATGAGTGATGCAGATTATGCAGGTTTCAGACGAATAGTTGCAAAATTATCTGCCTATCAGGCACGCCCTCAACTTACAATTCAAGCATTAACAGGAGAGGCACTCACAATCGATGAGCGCTATAAACGCGCAATCGCTTTTTTCAGATATGGCGATTTAACATCAGCAATGCAGGATATACAAATATTACTATCCGAAGAACCTGAAAATCCGTATTTTTATGAACTTGCTGGTGAAACCGCTTTTGCAGACAGAAACCTGACATCAGCTATTATATATTTTGATGCCGCATTTGAGAAAAGCAACCAGGCACCCTTAATTGGCTTGCGTTTAGGTCGTATTTTACTCGCAACTGGAACAGCAGAAAATTATAAAAGGGCAGCTAAAATTCTACGAATTGCAGTTATTGGCGAACCTGAATGGTCGTTTGTACGGCGCGAATATGCTATCGCACTTGGCAAGACAGGTGATATTGCAAGAGCAAGTTGGCAACTAGCAGAAGCAGCTTTTCTATCTGGGGACCTTCAACAAGCAAGCAGCCAGCTATCTCGCGCTCTGGCACAAAAAGATTTAACAGCTGAGTTAAAAAAACAACTATTAGACCTCAAATTTTTAATTGAAACAAAAAAGAGTAGAGAAAAAAAATAGAATAATATAAGGACATATTGGCGCTCTACATCCGATTATCCCCTATTATTGAAAGTTTAACCCACACATGTTATTAGCAGTGTGTGAACTTCATTTCAAAGCAATATGACTTAACAGAATGACCTAGTAGGATAACCATGAAACATATTTTTTATTATTTTATCCTATGCATGATAGTATTATCACATCCTGTTAGAGCTGAATTTTCTTCCTCTGAAGAACAGAAAATTCAAAATATCGTCCAAAAATATCTAAGTGAAAACCCTGATTTTTTGTATGAATTAATCGTAGATTATTCAAATAAAAAGGCAAATGAGGAAAAACTGGATGCAATGTCATTAACCTATGATAGCAAAGGTGATGGCAAAATGGGCAATCCTGATGCCTCTGTTATCATCTATGAATATTCAGATTATAATTGTGGATATTGCAAACGACTTTTCACAACCATCAAGACAATACTTAACGAAGATGACGATGTTTTAATCATCGTAAAGGAATTTCCAATATTGGCAAAAAGTTCTGTATTGGCAGCTAAAGCAGCTCTTGCCGCAGAACAACAAAATAAATTTGTAGAATATCATGACGCTTTGATGACCTCTGTTGGCAGCATTACTGAGGAGTCCCTACAATCGATAGCAACAATGGTTGGACTTGATTTAGACAAATTTAATAACGCAATTGCAAGTAGCCGTTTTGACCAGATTTTACAAAGAAATATGGAAGCTGGACGGGCTCTTGGTGTAGAAGGTACCCCTGCATTATTAATCGGAGAACAGCTTATACCAGGCGCAGTCAGTTTAGAAGAATTAAAAAAATTGATTAGTTTAGAACGCCAGAATAACTAAAACCCAGAATAACTAAAATCCAGAATAATAAAGTAGTGTCTCATATTATTAACAGGCATTTGCGTATTTCTAATAAATGCCTGTTATTTACAAAGTAAGTGATTATTCGTATTCTTAAAATAGCTACGTTATATATTACATAAATTACTTTTTAACATTTGTTAGATAGGCTGTGCGTTATGGCAAAAATTCTTATTATAAATGGACCAAATTTAAATATGCTTGGAACCAGGCAACCCGAGATTTATGGTCATAGAACATTATCTGATATTGAGACTAGCTGTGTTGAAATCGCAACTCAGAATGCCGTTACAGTTGAATGTGTGCAATCTAATCATGAAGGTGAAATTGTTAGCCACATTCAGCAAGCAGCAGGTACCTATGATGGCATTATAATTAATGCAGGTGGCTACAGCCATACTTCAGTTGCAATTAGAGATGCCCTTGCCCTTTATTCAGGGATAATTATTGAAGTGCATATTTCCAATATTTATAAACGTGAATTATTTCGTCACACATCTATGCTTTCGGCTGTATCAGATGGCATTATTGTTGGCCTTGGCGAGAATTCTTATTATCTTGCTCTTCGCGCGATAGCAGACAAACTCTCCTCAGCAAATTAATTATTACGTTTGATACTCACTAAACAACATTACACAATACCTGATGATGCCTGTTTTTTTGCCATCCTAATTAATTATAAACATGTCTAAGAAAATGGCGGCTGTGATAAGGATAAACTGATTGTCAAACCAGATTGTGATTGCACCAGAAACAATTATTCAAGCATATACCCTTGGCGTGTTCCCAATGGCACAGAGCAAAGATGCAGAAGAAATTCATTTTTTTCAGCCTGAAATTAGGGGTGTTTTGCCAATCAGCCCGCCGCATATACCAAAACGGCTTCAACGATTATTAAAAAAACAACCCTTTGACATTTACTGGAACCGAAATTTTGCTGCTATCATTGATGGATGTACTGCCCCTCGCGCTCATTCTGATGATACGTGGATAAATCCTGAAATTAGACGTTTATATATTTGTCTACATAAATTGGGATTCGCCCATTCTGTTGAGGCTTACCATCAAGGAGCGTTAGTCGGTGGCTTATATGGTGTTGCAATTGGTGGTGCTTTTTTTGGTGAATCTATGTTCAGCCTAGTGTCAAACGCATCAAAGATTGCGCTCTGTCATTTAATGGCAAGATTACGTTATGGTAATTTCAGGTTGCTAGACGCACAATTTGTAAATGACCATCTCATTCAATTCGGCATTGAGGCAATTACCAAAGACATTTTTCAAAATCAGTTAGAAGAAGCTATTAATTGCAAAGCTAGTCTTTGCTTGGATATTCCAGAATCTGTTATTCTTCAGTCTTTTTGGCAGGATAACAAAATGACATCATAAACTGGGTGCTCCAAACCTGATATGGCAGGGCTAGAAGCAAACATCCAGCCTGAGAACAAAGCATCCTTTCCTTTCTTATCCCCGTACCCATTATCATAAATCATGATAAAAGCTACGTTTTCTGGCGGCTCTTCTGGCGGTCTATAAGCACAATAATTTACCTGTAGCTCTAGTGTTCCAAATTCTATTCCGCCGCCAACTGGTACTAATTTTGTAAAGATACGAGCAGTAATCTTATCAAGCAGCTGTAATTCTGCGGTTGAGGATTCTATCCAACTCACCTCATTAGCCTGCGCATTACAGCTAAATACAATATTGGAAAATAAAAATATAGCTACCGAAAAACCACCCGAAAAAAAACGGGAAAAACCGCGGGACAAGCCAGATAAAATATTCGTTTTAGTGGATAGCTGTTTATTCATTTGCACTTTGGAAGATAAATTTTCCTAGCAAATCTGTAAGACTTGTTGCGTCAATCGTATCATAAATTATATCCCCTGCCTGCAACATCGATTCTTCCGCCCCAGGGGATAGTTCTAGGACATAACCACCCAATAGAGATTTTGCAACAATCCGAGCACCTGTATCAGATGGCAATTGAATATCAGGGGTAATCCGAAATGAAAGTCTTGCTACATAGGTTATTTTATCAATCTCATAGGATGTGACCTGACCAATTTTGATGCCTGCTAAGAAAACATCGTCGCCAACAGAAAGTCCAGATACATCACCAAATTCTGCTTTTAATTCCATTCCATCTGATGGCGTTAAATTAGCAGAATCATAAACAGTGAATGCGAAAATAATAGCGCCAATAATTATCACTGCTCCAAGCAAAGTTTCTAATGTGTTCTGACGCATTTATCTACCAGCCTTTAAAACAAATAGTGGAATATTGCACTTATTAACACCATCCAGCCATATTATAGCTTTTAAGAAATGGGGGTCCAAGGCTCATAGTCACCAGATGCCTTTGCACGCTGGCCTCCTTTTAATATATGTCCTTTCGGACGATAGGCATGTTTAGTACCTGTTAAATTTGGCAAATGAGCTTCTTGCCATTCATGTTTCTCATACCCCCCTTTAGGCGGCGTGTCTTGTTGTGTATGATGCAGCCATCCATGCCAGTCTGCTGGCACCTTAGAAGCTTCAACAGTGCCTTTAAATAACACAAATCTTTTCGGACGAAGCTGATGTTTTGCCTTAGCTTTTTCATAATATCTATTGCCGAACTCGTCCTCCCCGATGAATTTCGAGGTGCAGGAGATAATCAATCTTGAAATAAAATGCATCTGTTATTTTCCAATCAATAGCAGTATCAAACGCTAAGCACTATTCTAGCAAAAAAAATTGGTTATTAAAATATTTTGTTTCAAATAGTGGTTATTAGATTAAATAAATTTAGATTAAATTAATAAATAAAAAATATAATTAGCTGATTATACGCAAATATTGTTATGGGAACAAATCGTATCAATTGAATAAATACAATGCATTAGAAAAAACAAATAAAAAAAATTAGATATTCACAAAAAAAGTTAAATATCAAACTTGATCTAAACCACAACATCTGGTAATTTTGGAAACCATCAATACTATATGTGGTAAAACACCTCCATTTTACAAATAAAGAACACATTTGATTCACCAAATTGTACCAATATGAATCACAAAAAAAGGAATGACTATCATGCGTTTTGAACGGCTGTTGACTAAGGCAAATGAAGATATTTATGCAAACATACCATTTCGGACAGCAACCAGTGAAATACGCAACCCAGATGGCACTGTGGTTTTTTTCGCAGCCGACATAGAAGTGCCAGAACAATATAGTCAAGTAGCAACAGACATCATTGCCCAGAAATATTTTCGTAAAGCAGGTGTTCCAGCGCGGCTAAAAACAATTGAAGAAAATAATGTGCCTTCTTGGTTGTGGCGGTCGCAACCAGACACACAAGCATTAAATTTACTTCCAGAGGATGAAAGATATACAGGAGAGACGTCTGCAAAGCAGGTTTTTAATCGTCTTGCCGGCACTTGGACTTATTGGGGTTGGAAAGGTGGCTATTTCAGTAGTGAGGCAGATGCTGAAATTTATTACCAAGAAATGACTGTAATGCTAGCGCGCCAGATGGCAGCGCCAAATTCGCCTCAATGGTTTAATACTGGTCTGCATTGGGCTTATGGCATTGATGGTCCAAGCCAAGGACATTTCTATGTAGATTTTGAAACAGGTAAAATGGTGCGCTCTAAATCATCTTATGAGCACCCACAACCACATGCGTGTTTTATTCAGTCGGTTAATGACGACTTAGTAAATGAAGGTGGTATTATGGATTTGTGGGTGCGCGAAGCGCGTCTATTCAAATATGGTTCTGGTACAGGCTCTAACTTCTCGAAATTGCGCGGCATAGGCGAAAACCTTTCTGGAGGCGGCAGATCATCAGGCTTAATGAGTTTTCTCAAAATTGGTGACCGTGCTGCTGGCGCCATTAAGTCAGGAGGAACAACCAGAAGAGCTGCCAAGATGGTTACTGTTGATATCGACCATCCAGATATTGAAGAATATATCGACTGGAAGGTGGTTGAAGAACAAAAAGTTGCTGCACTTGTGACAGGATCAAAAATAGCGAGCAAGCATATGAGCGCAGTTATGAAGGCTTGCGTTGAAGCAACTGACTTGGATGATACACAACGCTATGATCCAAAACAAAATCTACCCCTTAAGAAAGCAATCATAGAAGCACGCAAAGTCATGCTTCCCGAAAATTATGTACAGCGAGTGATACAATTTGCCCAGCAAGGTTTTACAGAAATTGAATTTAAGACATATGATACAGATTGGGATAGCGAGGCTTATCTTACAGTTGCTGGACAAAATTCAAATAACTCTGTTCGGGTATCAAATGATTTTTTAAAGGCAGTGGAAGAAAAAGGGCAATGGTCTCTTATTGGACGTACAAATGGCAAGGTAATTAAGCAAGTAAATGCAGCAGAGTTATGGGATAAAATAGCCTATGCAGCATGGGCTTGTGCCGACCCTGGTCTTCAGTATGACACCACAATTAATGAATGGCATACCTGCCCACAAGGAGGCAGAATCAACGCTTCTAACCCATGCTCAGAATATATGTTCATAGATGACACAGCCTGTAACCTTGCATCTCTAAACCTGATGCAATTCAGACATGAAGATGGCAGTTTTGATATTGAAACCTTCGAGCATGCAACTAGAATTTGGACACTGACATTAGAAATATCAGTTACAATGGCGCAATTCCCATCTAAGGAAATTGCCCAGGGGTCTTATGATTACAGAACACTTGGTCTTGGTTTTGCAAATATTGGCGGTATGTTGATGGCTGCTGGTTTTTCCTATGATAGTGACGAGGCCCGCGCCTTATGTGGCGCAATCTCCGCTGTAATGACTGGCAGGTCTTATGCAACCTCTGCAGAAATTGCAAGCGAGTTAGGCACATTCCCGAAATATAAAGCCAACGCAAAATCTATGATTCAGGTAATGGAAAATCATAAGAATGCAGCTCTTGGCAAATCAGATGGATATAGCGGGTTGAGTGTACTTCCTGTACCTCTTGCTATCAAAGATTGCCCAGATCAGAAATTAATAACAGCAGCCGCAACCGCGTGGCAAGATGCGGTGCGACTTGGCAAACAACATGGCTATCGTAATGCACAAGCAACAGTTATTGCGCCAACAGGTACCATAGGTCTAGTTATGGATTGTGATACAACAGGTATCGAGCCAGATTTTGCTATTGTTAAATTTAAAAAACTTGCTGGAGGCGGATATTTTAAGATTATCAATCGGGTTGTGCCAGAAGCACTATCACGCCTTGGATATAGTCAAAAGCAAATACAAGATGTTATCCAATATGCTGTTGGGCATGGGAGTCTAAAAGAGTGTCAGGCAATCTCCATATCTGCTCTTAAAGATAAAGGATTTACAGATGCCATTTTAGAGAAATTAGAAGCAAGCCTTGAAAATGCATTCGATATTAAATTTGCCTTTAATCATTATGCACTTGGTCTTGAATTCTGCAAAAACACCCTTGGCTTCACAGACGCACAATTAAATGATTTTTCATTCAATATGCTTGATGCGCTTGGGTTTAGCAAAGAAGAGATAGATGCAGCAAATATCCATATTTGTGGTGCAATGACGGTTGAAGGAGCGCCGCATTTGAAAAAGCAACATCTCCCAATTTTTGACTGTGCAAATGTCTGTGGTAGAATTGGTGAGAGATATCTGTCTGTAGAAAGCCATATTACAATGATGGCAGCTGCACAGCCCTTTATATCTGGTGCTATTTCAAAAACTATTAATATGCCAAATAATGCATCTGTAGAAGAATGTGGAAAAGCCTATATGCAGTCTTGGCGTCTAGGTCTAAAAGCAAATGCGCTATATCGTGACGGCTCAAAACTTAGCCAGCCTCTATCATCCTCTCTGATTGATGAAGATGATTTAGAAGAAGAATATGCAGCTCCAGCTCCGCAAATTGTAGAAAAAATTGTTGAGCGTGTAATGCATATGCAAGAACGCGAAAAATTACCTCAAAGACGTAAAGGATATACCCAAAAAGCGTCTGTTGGTGGTCACAAAGTTTATCTGCGCACTGGTGAGTATCAAGATGGCAGGCTTGGAGAGATTTTTATTGATATGCACAAAGAAGGCGCTGCCTTCCGCTCATTAATGAATAATTTTGCTATCGCAGTATCTATTGGTCTTCAATATGGCGTTCCACTCGAAGAATTTGTTGAGGCATTTACCTTCACAAGATTTGAGCCACAAGGCATTGTTACTGGAAATGACGCTATAAAAATGTCAACTTCCATTCTTGACTATACTTTCAGAGAGCTTGCCATTTCCTATTTGGACAGACATGATCTTGGCCATGTAAGCAAGGATGATTTGGATGTGGATACAATGGGCGGCGGTGAAGCACAATCCGAGCTTGTAGATAGAATTACCAGCCGTGGTTTCATCCGAAAACAGGGGCTAACTGTATACTCAAATAAAAATCAAGCAGCAACAGCATTAGCACAAGAACCTGTCACAACAACAAGCTATCTTGCTCCTGCTCCAGAGGCAAATTCTGTAATCGAAACGCAAACTGCTAGGGTGACTAAAATGACTCCTAGCAATACCGAAATGGTTAAGCAGGCAAAAATGCAAGGTTATGAAGGTGAATCGTGCCCAGAATGTCAGAATTTTACACTCGTGCGCAATGGCACCTGCCTTAAATGTAATACTTGTGGTTCTACAACTGGCTGTAGCTAATATACTACGTAGTAATATCGAACATTATACCTAAATTGGGTGTAATGTTCGTTAGCAAAAATACGTGTGATAATATAAAAGACAAACTGCTCCATAGATTTTAACTCTTTCTTCGGATAGCTGTTATATGATATCGCAATTCGTATTTTATATCAGTATCAAAGGAGCTTAAAGATGAATTCAGATATCCAATCCAAGCTAGACCAACTTGGGATCACTCTCGATAGTCCAGCAGCAGCTGCAGCTGGTAATTATGTTCCAGTGCTTGTTGTTGGCGATATGGTATATGTCTCAGGACAATTACCAATGTCAAATGGCGCTATAGAGCTAACTGGCCGTGTTGGTGATACGGTGAGCATTGAAGATGCCGCCAAACAAGCAGAGCTATGCGCTATAGCTATCTTACGACAAGTAGCCACCGTTAGTGACAATTTGAAAAACGTGGCACAAGTTATAAAATTGGGTGGGTTTGTAACATCAACGCCAGATTTTACAGCACAACCAAAAGTTATTGATGGCGCATCAAAAGTAATGTTAGCGTTATTTGGGGATGAAGGTAAACATACAAGATTTGCAGTTGGGGTTAGTGCCTTACCGCTTGGTGCTGTTGTAGAAATAGATGCAATTTTTCAGCTTAAATCATAATTAATTTGCGCACATTCAAATAGCAAGAATATCTGAGCCTTACCTAAGATAGTTTTTATGGATAATAAATCACAAGATTCAGTTTTCACGCTACATACGCTGGCATCTATTAACGATATTTCTGCTGCTGAATGGGATAAACTAAACCCTAGTAATCATCCATTTGTTTTGCATGGCTTTCTTGCCTCGCTTGAAAATAGCGGCTGTGTTGGTCATGAGACTGGCTGGGATATCCTACATCTTTGTGTATATGATGAGAGCGGTGCGTTACGCGCTGCTATGCCACATTATCTAAAATATCATTCTTACGGGGAGTATATTTTTGATCATAGCTGGGCCAACGCTTATGAGCGTTCTGGACAAACATATTACCCAAAATCACTTGCAGCAGTGCCTTTCACTCCTGTGCCTGGTCCACGCCTATTAGCTAAACAAGATGATATATCGGCAAAACGCGCATTACTGGCTGGCATGCAAGCAATTATAGAAAATAATCAGCTATCATCTGCCCATGTTAATTTCATCGATTTATCTGATTTATCTATTGCCCAAGAAGATGGCTGGCTTATTCGTGAAGGGCTTCAATTCCACTGGCATAATCAAGATTATGATGATTTTGACGGATTTTTAGAAAACTTAACCTCTCGAAAACGTAAAAATATTCGAAAAGAACGTGCCAGCATAAAAAATTCGGGCATTCGTTTTGAACATATAACAGCAGACCTTATCAATCCTCACCATTGGGACATATTCTATCAATGCTATCTGAAAACAATTGAGAAAAAATGGGGTGGTGCATATTTAACACGAGCCTTTTTTGATTCACTATCAGAAACATTAGCAGATAAAATACTTCTGATATTTGCCTATCAAGAGGACACCCCTATCGCAGGCGCCTTAAATTTTATAGGGTCGGATTCTTTGTTTGGCAGAAACTGGGGCGGCTTATATGATGTACCTTTCCTGCATTTTGAAACTTGCTATTATCAAGCAATCGAATTTGCGATTAGACATAAACTAAAACGGGTAGAAGCTGGGGCGCAAGGCGTGCATAAAGTTCCACGCGGCTATTTACCTGTAAAAACCTATTCAGCTCATAAAATTCTTAATCCACAATTTGAAGAAGCTATTTTGCAGTTTCTTAAACAGGAAGTCATACAAAATGAAAAAGAGGCCCAATATATTAATCAGACCTCTCCTTATAAATAGATATTTTTGAAAATAAATTATACTTTTTCTGTCTTCTTTTTCTGTGTATTCGAAGTATCTGCTGGTGTTGTTTTAAGCTCAAGTTTGTTGTTTTTAACACTAACAAACACTTCACCACCAGATACCAAATCACCAAACAAAAGATGGTCTGCTAATGGTTTTTTGATATGTTCCTGGATTAATCTGCTAAGAGGCCTTGCCCCATAAGCACTATCATATCCTCTCTGTGCTAGCCATTCGCGTGCCTGCTCATCAAGTTGAATTTCAACCTGTCTTTCTGCCAATTGAGCTTCTAATTGAAAAACAAATTTATCTACAACAAGTCGGATTGTATCACTATCTAGCGCAGAAAACGCAACAACTGAATCCAACCGATTTCTAAATTCAGGTGAAAATGTCTTCTCTATTGCTTCTGAATCTGCATCTGTGCGATTGCCCCTTCCAAACCCAATGGCTTGTTTTGATAATTCAGATGCACCAGCATTAGTTGTCATTATTAAAATAACATTCCTGAAATCAACTTTTTTGCCGTTTGAATCTGTTAACGTGCCATGATCCATTACCTGCAACAACAGATTGAATAAATCTGGGTGGGCTTTTTCAATTTCATCAAGCAACAAAACTGCATGAGGTGTTTGATCAATAGCATCTGTTAATAATCCGCCTTGATCAAACCCTACATAGCCAGGAGGCGCACCAATCAGCCTTGATACAGTATGACGCTCCATATATTCTGACATATCAAATCGGATTAACTTAACCCCTAATGTTTCTGATAATTGTCTTGCTGCCTCTGTTTTTCCTACACCAGTAGGTCCTGAAAAAAGATAATTGCCAATTGGCTTACCAGCCTCACGTAGACCTGCACGTGAAAGTTTAATAGCTGATGCCAGCGCATTAATTGCTGTATCCTGACCATACACCATTCGCTTTAAATCTGTTTCCAGAGAAGCCAATACTGCCTTATCGTCTCTACTTACATGTTTAGAAGGAATGCGTGCCATTGACGCAATCGTTGACTCTATTTCCTTCTGCCCAATTTGTTGACGTCTTCTTGATGGCGGCAGTAAATTTTGAGAAGCTGCTGCCTCATCAATCACGTCGATAGCCTTATCTGGTAGTTTACGGTCGTGAATATAGCGTGCAGATAAATCAACTGCTGTTTTAATAGCTGCTTGCGTAAATTTAACCCCATGATGAGCTTCATAACGAGATTTGAGCCCTGCCAATATCTTAATTGTATCAGGGATAGAAGGCTCATTAACATCGATTTTCTGGAACCTGCGAGCCAAAGCACGGTCTTTTTCAAAATAGCTTCGATATTCTTTATAGGTAGTTGACCCTATGCAGCGTAAAACGCCTTTTTGCAAAGCTGGCTTTAACAGATTAGAGGCATCCATTGCCCCACCTGAAGTTGCCCCTGCGCCAATGATTGTATGAATTTCATCTATAAATAAAATTGCTTGCTCATCTTCTTCTATCTGCTTTATTACAGCTTTCAAACGCTCTTCAAAATCGCCCCTATATCTAGTTCCTGCCAATAACGAGCCCATATCAAGAGAATAAATCACCGCTGATTTTAAAACTTCAGGAACATTTCCATCTACAATACGTTGTGCAAGACCTTCAGCAATTGCTGTCTTTCCAACACCAGGATCGCCAACATAAAGCGGGTTATTTTTTGTTCTTCTACATAAAATTTGAATTGTTCTATCTACTTCGGCACTTCTGCCAATAAGAGGATCTATCTTACCCTCAACAGCTTTAACAATTAAATCTACCGCATATTGAGACAACGCATCTTTGCCAGCCTTGCTTTCAGGACCATCCAACTCATCGTCATTTGTCTCACTGCCTTCCGCTGGTGTGCCACCATTACCATGGCTTATAAAACTAATCGCATCCAGACGTGACATTTCAAGCGAAGTTAAAAACCACACCGCATGTGATTCCCTTTCTGAATACATGGCAATTAAAACATTTGCACCTGTTGCAGAACCTCTGCCTGATGATTGCGTGTGGATTATTGCACGCTGTATTACCCGGCTGAAAGAAGCCGTAGGCTGAACTTCAATTTCATCTGCCTGAGCAACTAGCTCGTCCATTTCATCATCAATATAGGATTCCAGCATTTCTCTTAGTCTGGATATATCTAAATTGCACCCTTGCATGACATTTAAGGCATCTTTGTCTTCTAGCATGGCGAGCAGAAGATGTTCCAGAGTAGCAAATTCATGATGTCGCTCTCCTGCGATAGACAGCGAACGGCGTAAGGTTTCTTCTAGTTCTTGGGAAAGCACTGTGTATTACTCCTTTTCCATCTGCAATTGCAGTGGATGTTCATTTTGTCTTGCAAATGTCATTACCTGATTTATTTTTGCCTCAGCGACTTCGTAGGTATAAATACCACACACACCAACGCCTTTTTGATGCACATGCAACATAATTTTCTGTGCAGATTGGGTATTATGACCAAAAAAGCGTTGTAAGATAAGAACTACAAATTCCATCGGAGTGTAATCATCATTTAACATAATAACGCGATATAAGGATGGTTTTTTTGTCTTTGTGCGCTTGTCCAGCGCCAAATCACCTTCACTATTATTTGGTTTATTGTTATCTGCACTCATCTGTTCAATATCTCCATCACCTATCAATAGATATTGGCATTTTTTTTGTTAAGAAAAGGGGGTGCCTTATATTTTTTATTAGCTCTTACCACTCAATGATATATCATAGAATTATTGATTTATAATCTTTATTGTGATTCATTGGTACCAAAAATGTAATTCTTCTCAACCTAAAGAGTCTATTTATAGAAATGTATGATTGTCTGATGATAGGAAGGGGTTGATGGCAGAAAATAAGATTCAGAACACATTTGTTGCTAATGCGAGTAATATAATTTTGTGTGTTGCTTTAAGAGCAGAAAAAAAAATATTGGAATTTATTATTACCCTTTGCTTATATGTTGGCATTTGTTCAACATTGATTTTAGGAAATGTATCTAGCGTACACGCAAATGCAAAATATGCCTCTTTCGTTATGGAAGAATTATCGGGACGTGTGTTATATGCAAGAAATGCGGACAAACTGCTCTACCCTGCTTCTTTAACCAAAGTAATGACTTTATATCTTCTCTTCGAAGAATTACAGAGTAAGAATTTAACCTTAACCTCAAAAATTTCTATTTCCTCTCTTGCTGCTAGCAGAAGCCCATCTAAGCTTTATCTAAAACCAGGCGAGCGTATTTCTGTTGAAGATGCAATCCTTGCATTAGTAACCAAATCTGCAAATGACGTTGCTACTGCTGTCTCAGAAAAACTATCTGGTTCAGAGCGTGAATTTGCCAAACGCATGACCCGAAAAGCAAAAGCTCTTGGAATGTCACGTACCACATTTAAAAATGCATCTGGATTGCCAAATAGGGCGCAGAAAAGTACAGCTCGGGATATTGCAAAGCTTGGAATTGCCATTCGAAAAGACTTTCCTGAATATTATCACTATTTTAGCAACAAATCATTCAGATATAAAGGTCAGGCTTATAAAAACCATAATCGATTATTAAGTGCTTTTGACGGTACTGACGGCATTAAAACTGGTTATATAGGTGCCTCTGGCTTTAACTTATTAGCTTCAGCTGAACGTAATGGGGTGCGTCTTGTAGGCGTTGTCTTTGGCGGCAAAACAAGCAAAAGTCGTGATCTTCATATGATTAATTTATTAACCAACCAATTTAAAAGGGTAAAACCTATAAGAGTTGCTTCTATGCCAATTGCAACACCTCTGCCAAGACCAGATACCCCTCCTATGCAAACTAATCTTGCTGCAGGTGACACTATAATTGCCAAACCAAAAATTATTATTCGCTCTCTACCATCCCTGCCAATAGAACGTCCAGCAGAACGTTATATTTCTGCAAATGATAGCTGGTCTATCCAAGTAGGTAGTTTTTCAAGAAAAATAAGCGCTCATAAAGCTGCTATAAATGCGAGGCGTTCTGCTACTTCTATTCTTGCCATGATTCCAGCAGAAGTAAGCTTAGTTATGCGTGGTGAGTTACCCTTATGGCGGGTAAGATTTGATGGGCTTGACGAGGTAAGTGCCCGTGCTGCTTGTCTTGAATTATATCAATCTGGTAATGCGTGCTTTGCTTTGCCAGAAACAATTGCCAGCGCCAATTCGTTATAAAATACTCTCTTATTAGTGAAAATCTCTGCTTTTTAATGATGGTGTTTTTAACTCTGATGTTTTTAAATAATGCAAATACGCATCACAATTAACAAGTTTATCTGCAATAAGATGAATAATTTTGCCCTGCTTCTGAACTCTGCCAGAAACACCTAGCAAATGTGCTCCAAGCAAAGCCGCTCGATAGGTTTCAACAATATCTGGCCATATAATTACATTTAACGAATAATCTGCATCTTCCAATGTTATAAAAACGGTTCCCTTAGCAGTGCCTGGTCTTTGCCTACCTGTTACAAGACCAATTAGATGACGCTTTCTGCCATCTATACTATCTAACGCTACCGAGCAAGGCTGCCAACCATCTGATAAAAAATATGTCTCTAATAGGCTTACAGGATGCGCTTTAAGAGAGAGACCAGTTGCCAGGTAATCCTGTGCTACCAAGGCTCCTATAGTAGCTACTGGCAGAGGCGTTTCTGGCTCTTTTGGCATAATGGTTTTGTGACGTTGTTCTGCATAGGAAAATAAGGGCAGACCCGTGCTGTGCTGACGCGCTAGTTTTTTAATTTCCCATAATGCCTGGCGCGTTGTAAGACCCATCGAATTAAAGGCATCTGCTCTGGCAAGTGATTCTAATCCATATATGGAAATATCTGATTTGCGAATAAGATCAGTAACATTCTGATATCCTGTATGACGACTTGCTGCTAGTCGTTCCGCCTCATAACGTTTTAATCCTTTTACCTGCCGCATTCCAAGCCGCAAGGCATGACGTGCATGATCTGTTGCCTCCAAGCTACAATCCCATTGGGAATGATTTACATCAATTGGTCTGACCTCAACCCCACTACGCTTAGCCTCTGCAACCAATTGAGCAGGACCATAAAAACCCATTGGCTGGGCATTTAATAACGCACAGATAAAAACATCTGTATAATGACATTTTATCCAAGCAGAAGCATATACGAGCAAGGCAAAACTAGCTGCGTGAGATTCTGGAAATCCGTAAGTACCAAATCCCTCTATTTGACGAAAACATCTAATTGCAAACGCTTCATCATAACCACGTTCAACCATCCCCTTCACCATACGTTCTTGAAATTTGTGAATAAGGTCATTTTTACGAAAAGTTGCCATGGCGCGGCGCAATTGATCTGCTTCTGAGCCACTAAACCCTGCGGCAACAATTGCTATCTGCATTGCTTGTTCCTGAAACAAAGGCACGCCAAGTGTGCGTTGTAATACCTGTTTTAATTCATCTGATGGATAGATTATTTTTTCATGCCCTGCCCTGCGACGTAAATAAGGATGCACCATATCACCTTGAATTGGTCCAGGGCGAACGATAGCCACCTGCACTACAAGGTCATGAAAGCATCTTGGCTGGAGGCGAGGTAGCATAGACATCTGAGCACGCGATTCCACTTGAAAGACACCAACAGACTGCGCCTTACATAGCATATTATATGTATCCATATCTTCTGCTGGAATAGAAGATAAGGTGACCGCCAGATGATAATGCTGCTTGAGTAAATCGAATGCACGCCTAAGGCAACTTAACATACCAAGAGCCAGGATATCTATTTTCAATAGACCAAGAGCTTCTAAATCATCTTTATCCCATTCAATGATAGTACGCCCATCCATACTTGCTGGTCTAATAGCACATAAAGAATCTAATCTATCTCTGGCAATAACAAAACCACCAACATGCTGTGATAAATGTCTTGGAAAACCCTGTAATTGACGGACAAGCTTTAATATTAATTGTAGGTTTGCATCTTTTGGATCTAGTCCAGCTGCTATCAATAGATCTGAATCAAGTGTATTTGACTTCACGCCCCATATTTGAGCTGATAAAGCCTGCTGGATATCCCGACTTAGACCAAATGCCTTGGCAATTTCAATTAAGGCGCTGCGCTTTCTATAGGTTACAATACTGGCTGCTAGCCCAGCTCTGTGCCGACCATATTTATGATAAATATACTGGATAATTTCTTCGCGTCTTTCATGCTCGAAATCAACATCAATATCTGGTGGTTCTGCTCGTGCTTCACTAACAAAACGCTCAAATAAGGGGCTGGACCTAGCTGGATCAACAGCTGTAATATCAAGGCAATAACAAACAGCCGAGTTAGCTGCAGACCCTCGTCCCTGACATAAAATATTACGGCTACGGGCGAACCTTACAATATCAAATACTGTTAGAAAATAAGGTGCATAATTTAATTTAGCAATAAGTGCCAACTCTTTTTTCAAATAACCATCTACACTATCTGGTATGCCGTCTGGATAGCGTCTTTCTGCACCTTGCCAAGTCTGATATATCAGCTCATCCATTACAGTTCGTCCATTTAGCACAATTTCTTCTGGATACTCGTATGATAATTGCGATAGTGAAAAACTACATGCCTGTGCAATCTGACTTGCTGTAGTAATTGCGTCAGGATATTGCGACCATAATCTTGCATATTCTGTGCATTTCATAAGATGCCGCTCTGCATTACGGGACAAGCCTTTACCTGCGCTTGCCAGAGTCTTTTTGTTACGAATACAATATAAAACATCTGCTAAAGGGCGGCGCGAGGGATGATGATATAATGGGTTAGCTAAAGCCACAAAACTGATCCCTAGGCGAGCTGCTAGATTAGATACATAATATAATCGTTTTGTATCGTTACCATCACGATAAATAGCCGTGCCTAAAAATAAAGGAGCTGTGACAAATTTTTGAATCTGTTGACACTGCATCAACATATTATTTTCAATTAATTCAGGCATCTCAATAATAACAAAAACATCTGAACCAAGACGCGCTAGTTCACTTACATGAACATATGAATATGCTGCTCTTTTTATGGCTGGTATATGGGCTAACGACATATTCGCACGACTAAGAAGCTGACATAATGATTCATAACCCACACGGTTCGCCGCATAAATTATAACCCCTATTCTATCTTTTTGTATGGTCTGTTCTGATGTTACCACCTGCTCAGAACAGTCAATAATAAGCCTTGTGCCACATAATAACTTAACAGAATGTTCTACTGCAGATTGGTGTGCACGAACCAATCCAGAAATTGTATGATAATCTGCAATGCCACAAGATGACCAACCTTCTGCTGCAGCTGTCTCAATCAGCTCATAGGGATGACTTGCACCACGTAGGAAACTAAAATTACTGATACATCCAAGGGCAGCATAGGCAGGCTGAGACTTATCTTGCTGATACATTTTACTCTCTATCTTCATCACACATATGGTCTATTGGTCTATTGGCCTATTGGTCTATGCAAAAAATCCATGTAAAAACCATTCAACATTCTCCCCTCTTTCAGTAAGCCCCTCACGATAAACCCATAAGCGCTCTCCTGAACGTGTTTCTAGCCAGTAATAATCCCTCGTTTTATTCGAGTTTTTACGCTTATTTGAATAGGGGCTGGTCTGCGTGATATGCTGCCACCAAGATGGGCCAATACGTTCTGGTCCCGTTGCCTGATATATATGCCAATTCTGTTTGCGCCAGCGTATCATTGAGGGGGGATGATCTGGTAATAGGGCAATTACATGCAATGGTATAGCTGGTGTAAGCAAACTCAGCGGTCGTGCAGAAAAAGATACCAAACTCGTGTTATATTCAGTATTATCTAATATATTTGCACCCTTCTGAAGCTGCCAATATGACTGATTATTTGATATAGATGAGCTTGCTGGTTGCATGGTTTGTTGTGCAGGTTGTAATTTTTGTGCAGATTCTGGCTGCCAGCTATCAGATGGACGTAATTGACACACCTTATTAGGGCCAAGACGTGCTGTTAGATAATCAATCAGTGTCTCTTTGCTATCATCCTTATATAAGTCAGAATCAAATGCCTGATTAACAGGTAATCCAGCACTTAATTTCTTAGCCTCAATCCAGCTATGTTCAATGCCAAATTCAGCATCTATATTTGCTGCTAGATGAGCTGTAAGACGATGCAATAATGATTCTGAACGACTAGGGCGAGATAATGAAATAGTGCGCCTTATAATAGTTGAATCTGTTCGCTGTACCGCAATAACAAGATGACGCGTTAATAAATAGCGTTGAGCAAGCTGAATGCAAATAAGCCTAACTAAATCGGCTATCATTTGCTGGATAGCCTCAACCCCAAGTAACGGAGTTAGATAATTTTTACTTACAATCAAGGGCGTTGGTACAATAAGTGGATTTTGTAATTCATTTACATCACCAATAATTTGCCCCAAACGTTGTACTAACTCAGAACCAAAACGTGTTGTTAGACTTATAGCCGAAATGGCCCATAGCTGATATATCTGCTGCAAGCCTGCCTGTCTTAAACCTGCTTCAATATCTGTTGAAATACGCAATGCCGCAATTGGTAAAGGCTGTATCTTCTGACGTAAAACAGAGCGCTCGTCACAAGCAATAACTAGTCTATTTTGTTGTGAATTTGGCTGCTTTAAGAGTTCAGAGAAATGCGCAAAAGCCCAAGCTGCTCCATAAGTGGGTGCAGCTGCAATTTGAACAGATACCTTTATTTGATTAAATTCTGTGTGTAACCTATTACACACTGCTTTAATGCCGCCCCCTAAATGACTAGCCCCTGTTACATTCAGCCAAATACCAAGAGAGTCTGAATCAATCCCGACAATAGGGGTATAGCGCCAAGCCCATTCACCTACTCTGGATAACCAATTTTTTACAGCTATATCGTCATATTCACGGAAATGGCATATAGGCAAAATAGCTTGTGCATCTGCAACAGACATATGTATCATAATACCCGCTTTTTTTGCTGAGGCTGAAGCATGGCAAATTACTTGTCGGGTATTAATAATACGATAAATAGCGACAGCTATATCTGGCGCCCATCCTTGTTGCTGACATGCCAGCCAGGGTGGCAAATCATAAAACCACATATAAATAAATTTGTTAGTAGAAGAGGACATAATATAACAGATACCGTTCTATAAATAACCAATATCATGCAACATGTGATATAATTTGGCGGGCTGGTATTGCCGAATTAATCTGTGCTTCAGGTGCAGATCTCTTAGATAATCTGCCTGTTGAGAATTGCCAATTAAGGACGCCGCTCCAACGCCTACCAGAACGTGTGCGGGATAAGTTCACATCCCATGATGCATTATTATAAAAATAAGTTGCTGACTGTGATGATACATGTGGTGATGATACATCTGTTACAGCGGTTGATACTTGCCAGTAGCTCTCAAAACCAGCAGCTGGAATTATCCGTGCTGTTATACCGCTCATAAGCGTAAGAACATTGCCCTTCTCTGCTGCAAGTTGCAGACGGCGAGCTGTTTTATGCCATAAATCAGGGCTGTTTGCTAGCTGGGCATAATCTCCTATTACAGCCGCTATTTGAATAGCTGACTCTCCAATTTGTCTAGCTGAATTTAAAGCCTCTTCCATCGCTGCAACACCGCGTAATGGATGTGATTCATCTACTAAAATAAGCCGTGCAGGATCAATGCCAATTGCCGCTAATCCAGCGCCATATAATATACCATCAGAACTATTCAAATTCGTACACCACACAACATAGCTAGATGGATTTTCTTGCATAATTTTTCTTAGAATTGCTAAAATAAATCCACGAACAGCCCCTGAATAACCAGAACCTGTAATAAGATGAACCCTACCAATAGCAAGTCCACCATCTAGACAATCATCAATATCAGATACATCTAAACTAACTGTTTTATGCACTTTATTTGCAGAAAAATAATTCTGCCATATCTCATTTTTTAAGGTATCAAACCTGTGTTGTTTATTCATTTAAAACTCTATATTTGTTCTTGTTTTGTTCTTATTATAAAGTTTTGAATGATTCGGTAAACTGAGTCAATCAGACAATCTGCTGATATCTATAAAATTACTCTTTGGATTGAAATGGATCATAGTCAGCAACTTTAGCATCATGACCTGATCTTGAGGAATAAAAACTAAGCGCCATTAATCCGCCGCCAAGTACAAATGACCCAATTATACCCGCTATTATGGCAAGCCAACCATGGATGGATAAGCTAATAGGCCCAAGCATTTCCCAGATATAAAAACCAGTAAAGATAGTAACCATTCCAACTACAAAAAAACAAAATAATACTATAGCCTGTTTCATATTTTTTTCATCCCTAACTATATTTTTACATTTTATTATGGCTAACGCTGGCTAGTATGGCTAACGCTGGCAATGATATGAAAACATAAAACTTCAACGCAATCATTTTAAAACATTCAATCATGCCACTTGACCAAAATACTTGGAAGAAAAAGCCTTGAGGGTCAAGTATTGACGTTAAAAGAGCATGATTTTAGGGCTGTGTCGAAATAAGGTTATCTGAAGACGCTCTTAAGATATATTTTTTTTACCTGACGGCACACCAACTAAAGGTAATCAATGAATTTCTTGATAATCACTTTTAAACTTATAGTGTAGTAACAAAGTTTAATCGTAAATTATACTAGAATATAAATCAAAACGGCACTTAAAAAGGAGCGCCTATTAAATGGCTAAAACGCACCTAGATAGAGGCACTGGTGGGCTTACCCAAAAATCAAAGCGCTACTCTATCTTTTCCCTTGCCCGAAATGCCGCCAGCTATCATCAGAACTGGCAGCAGGCATGGCGCCATGCAGAACCAAAACCTGCATATGATGCTGTGATAATTGGCGGTGGTGGTCATGGTCTTGCTACTGCCTATTATCTGGCAAGTGTGCATGGCATCACCAATATTGCTTTAATTGAAAAAGGGTGGTTAGGAGGCGGAAACACAGGCAGAAACACAACCATCATTCGCTCTAACTATATGTGGGATGAGTCAGCTGGGATATATGAGCATGCGTTAAAATTATGGGAGGGTCTATCACAAGATTTGAATTTTAATGTGATGTTCAGCCAAAGAGGTGTTTTAACAATAATCCATTCAGAACATGAATTAAAAGAAATGTCACGCAGGGTGCATGCTATTCGCTTGAACGGAATTGACTCTGAAATATTAAGCCCCACTGAAATCAAAAAAATGGTGCCAACTATAAATATTGACCCAAATATTCGTTACCCGGTGATGGGTGGTTTTATACAAAAGCGGGGAGGTACAGCCCGCCATGATGCTGTCGCATGGGGATATGCAAGAGCAGCAGATGACCTTGGCGTAGATATAATTCAAAATTGCGAAGTGACTGGTTTGCGCCGAACTGGAAAGCAAATAACAGGCATTGAAACAACAAAAGGATTCATAAAAACCCAAAAAGTTGGCTGTGTCGTTGCTGGACATTCAAGTGTTCTGGCAGATATGGCAAATATACGACTTCCTATTGCTAGTAGACCGCTACAGGCACTGGTATCAGAGCCAATAAAACCAATTCTGGATACAGTTATAATGTCTAATGCTGTTCATATGTATTTAAGCCAATCTGACAAAGGTGAAATGGTGCTTGGTGCTGGGGTAGATAAATATAACTCATATGCACAGTCAGGGTCATGGCCGATTCCAGAACATATGATAGCTGCTGCTGTTGAGCTATTTCCATTTTTATCTCGCTTACGCATGCTTCGCCATTGGGGCGGCATTGTTGATACCTGCCCTGATGCATCACCAATTATATCAAAAACAGATATAAATGGGCTTTATTTTAACTGTGGATGGGGGACAGGTGGATTTAAATCCACACCTGGATCAGGTCATGTTTTTGCTGATTTAATTGCTAATGACAGACCAAATTCAATTGCGTTACCTTATAGTCTGAAAAGGTTTGAGACAGGGTATCTTATTGACGAGCATGGAGCTGCTGGTGTTGCTCATTAAAAAACATCCCTCCTTTATTGTACCTATTTCATTTTTGCACAAAGGAAAACGCTAAATGTTAAAAATTGAATGTCCGTTTTGTGGCAATAGAAATGAAACTGAATTTAGTTGCGGCGGGGAAGCACATATTGCGCGTCCACTCGCAGAAAACAAAATAACAGACCTTGCCTTCAGCGAATATTTGTTTATGCGTGATAATCCAAAAGGCGTTTTTCTTGAGCGATGGTGCCATACAAGCGGCTGCCGTCGCTGGTTTAATATGGCAAGAGACACTGTTAGCCATGAAATAATAGAAATATATGCAATGGGTCAGAAACCCAAAACAGCCATAGGGAAAAAAGCTTTTCTTTCTAATTGGCGCCGTAAAAGCAAAGCTGAAACAGCTAGCACACCTATCAAAAGGACAGCTAAATGAAGCAGAAGCAACCACACAGATTGCCTGCAAACAGCCAGTGTATCACCAGAGAGAAAACCGTTCAATTTACCTTTGATGGGAAAAAATATATCGGTTATGAGGGGGATAGCTTAGCCTCTGCCTTGCTTGCAAACGGCGTATCCCTAGTCGGCAGATCCTTCAAATATCATCGTCCACGTGGCATTCTTAGCTGTGGCAGCGAAGAGCCCAATGCCCTAATTCGAGTGATACGCGCATCTTCTGCAGAGCCAAATTTAAGGGCAACACAAATAGAAATATATGACGGTCTTATTGCTGAATCACAAAACCGATTTCCTAATCTTAAACTTGATTTTTTATCTATTAACAGTCTGTTTTCAAGTCTTTTTCCAGCTGGGTTTTATTATAAAACCTTTATGTGGCCTGCCTCTTTATGGATGTTTTATGAAAAAATCATACGGAGAGCTGCTGGACTTGGAAAAGTATCTACAACAGATAAAGACACTGACAGATATGAGCATAAATACGCCCATTGTGATGTGTTAGTAGTAGGCGCAGGTGTAGCTGGTCTGCAAGCTGCATATATTGCTGCAACTTCAGGAGCACGTGTTATCATTGCAGACGAAAACCGCCAATTTGGGGGCTGGTTGCTAACTGATAATGATTTCAATATTAATAATAAACCAGCTCTGATCTGGGCAAATAATATCATTAATAAGCTGCACTTAATGCCAAATGTAACCTGTCTTGTGCGGACCACTATATTTGCGAATATGGATGATAATTTTATCGTCATGGCTGAGAGAGTAACCGAACATCTAAGCCAGCCTGATGCGCATCTGCCAAAACAAAGATTATGGAAATTGCGCACAGCAAAAACTATTCTGGCGACTGGCGCCATTGAGCGCCCTTTAACATTCTCTGGAAATGACTTGCCAGGAATAATGCTTGCCGCAGCTATTAGAAGCTATATTCACAGATATGATGTACTGCCAGGAACGCGCGCTATTATTTTTACTAATAATGACGACGCCTATTATACAGCTCTAGCTATTCACCAGGCAGGTGGATTTATTAGATGCATTGTTGATTTAAGAGATAACCCAAAATCATTTATTATCACACAGATTCGAAATCTAGGTATTGATATTCGATTTGGGCATGCTGTTATTGCAGCTCATGGCGTGCGCCATATTGCTTCTGTTAATATCGCTAAATATGATAGTAAGGCAGCACAGCCAATATCAAATATAGATCATATAGATTGTAATCTTCTTGCCATGTCAGGCGGCCTTAACCCTGTGGTTCATCTGCATTCACAGCGAAAAGGAAACCTTATCTGGGATGAAAGGACTGCCTGCTATAGACCAGAAAACAAATCAGATGACTGGGTGGCGATTGGCGCTGCAAATGGCACGTTTCAGCTTGCCAGAATATTATCTGAGGCAACCAAGATAGCAACATCTATAATTTCTAAACTTGCCAAAAACAACCAACGGCTAGAAATGCAACAAACACCTGAAATGCCCGTGTCAGATGAAGCAAAACAAAATTGGGCACCGCTGCCTGTCTGGTCAATAGAATCTGCGCAATCTTATATCTCTGACAAAACAGCTTTTGTTGATTTTCAAAATGACTCAACAGTGGCAGATATAAAATTAGCGGTAAGAGAAGGATATCATTCTGTTGAACATGTGAAACGCTATACCACGACTGGCATGGCGACCGACCAAGGAAAAACATCCAATATCAACGCTATTGGCATATTAGCAAATACGCTAAACAAATCTATCACACAGACTGGCACTACTACTTTTCGTCTACCTTATACGCCGACCAGTCTTGGCGCAATTGCAGGGCGGGGTATTGGCTCATTATTCGATCCAATTCGCACGACTAGAATGCATAGCTGGCACCACTCTAATGATGCCAAATTTGAACATGTAGGGCAATGGATGCGCGCTTGGTATTATCCTCGTGAAGGAGAAAGTTTTCAGCAGACAATTAATCGTGAAGTGCATGCTACTAGACATTATGCAGGTCTGTTGGATGCTTCTACACTTGGTAAAATAGATGTAAAAGGTCCAGACGCCGCTGAATTTCTAAACCGAGTCTATACCAATAATTTTGCAACATTACCTATTGGAAAATGCCGGTATGGACTAATGTTGAAAGAGGATGGCATGGTGTTTGATGATGGTGTTACAACCCGTCTTGCAGAAGACCATTTTTACATGACAACAACTAGCGGCGGCGCTGCTGGCGTGTTGGCGTGGCTAGAAGAACTATTGCAAACCGAATGGTCAGATTTAAATGTCTACCTTACTTCGGTAACAGAACAATGGTCTGTTGCTTCTTTGTCTGGCCCAAATGCAAAGGCTATTCTCAAAGCCAGCATGAGTGAAGATACTGATATTACTGATGATTTTCCTTTTATGACGATGAAAGATAGCTTTATCGCTGGACTGCCTGTCCGTATTTTTAGAATATCGTTTACAGGCGAGATGTCATTTGAACTTAACGTGCCTGCAAGATATGGGCTTGCGTTATGGTCCCACCTAATGCGAGTTGGCAAGTCGTTTAATCTAACAGCCTATGGAACTGAAGCGATGCATGTTCTTCGTGCGGAAAAAGGCTTTATTATTGTAGGTCAGGAAACAGATGGTACTGTAACGCCATATGATTTAGATATGAGTTGGATTGTCTCAAAAAAGAAAGCTGATTTTATTGGAAAACGTGCATTGGCGCGTGCTTCAATGAATGAACCTCACCGAAAACAACTAGTAGGATTAATTACAAAAGACCCAGATATGGTTATTCCTGAAGGCGCCCACGCAGTAATAGACCCAAATAAGGAATTACCTATGGCCATGCTTGGACATGTAACATCTTCCTATTATTCTCCAAATCTAAAGCATTCAATTGCAATGGGATTGCTAAAAGATGGTTTAAATCGCAAAGGACAAACAGTCTTTTTCCCAATGTTGGATGGGCAAGCGCCAATCGAAGCAAAGATTGTTGACCCCATCTTTTTTGACAAGCAAGGAGATAGGCTCCGTGGATAATAAACCCTTACAAATGGGAGTTGGCAACTCTGCTTTTAGTAATAAAAAATTGCCTATAATTAAAAAACCTCAATCCTTAGATTCACCTCAGATTACATTATCTGAGATACCCCATCTAGGAAAACTCAATATTCGGTGTGCTGGGGATGACAGACAGCAAATTAGCAAGCTTACCGGGTATAATCTGGCATTACAGACAAATCAGTTAAGTAGTAAGGCAGGGCGCCATGCTATCTGTCTTGGACCAGATGAGTATCTTCTTCTTGCAGAGCAGGGAAGTGAAACTCGCCTAGAAAAAATGCTTAATTCTGACAAAATAATAAATAAAATTGCGGTTACTAATGTATCAGATGCGCTATGTGCACTCTCATTATCAGGTCTAAAAGTTCGTGAACTTCTATCAAAAGGGTGCGCAATCGACTTACACCCTGATAGCTTTGGGAGAAATAAATCTGTTCAATGTGACCTTGCCCTAGCAAATGTTATCATCGCCTGTATTGAAGCAAATGAAACAGATGAATTTTTATGCATCTGCAGAACCAGTTTTGCTGAATATGTTTTAGATTGGATGATCGATGCAGGCTATGAGTTCGGAATCATTGCACGCAGCTATGCTTAAATTAAATACGCGTTTGACACGGTGATTCTTAAGCTACTAATTTAGTAATCAGAATCAGGCAAAACCTGTTTACGATGTTCAATAAACGCACGTAAGGCAGCATCAATCGATGGGTCAATATCAGGTGCTTGATAGGCTTCTAACATTTGCTTTGCTTTGTTGCGTGCCCTTGCTTCTGCTTCTTGAGCACCTTCTGATGACCATTGCTCATATGTGGTATAATCAGCCATTGAAGAGCGCCAAAACGCTGTTTCAAAATTTGCCTGTGTATGCTCAGACCCAAGAAAATGCTGTCCTGGTCCAACTTGTCGCAATGCATCTAGCGCCATTCCATTTTCACTTACATCAATCCCAGCAACCAGACTATTCATCATGGTTAATTGATCTGCATCTAAAACAAGTTTGGCAAAATCAGATACAAGCCCACCTTCAAGCCATCCAGCTGAGTGAAGAGCAAAATTTACACCACCCATAACCGTAGGTAAAATGGTATGCGCTGATTCATAAGCTGCCTGTGCGTCAACTGATTTTGCAGCTGTAAGTGAGCCACCTGATCTAAATGGAACACCTAGCCGTCGAGCAAGTTTTGCACAGCCATATAATACTTTAGCAGGCTCTGGTGTGCCAAAAGTAGGGGCACCTGTCTGCATTGAGATTGAACTGGCAAAACTACCAAAGATAACTGGAACACCTGGATTTAATATTTGTGTTAACGCTATTCCTGACATTGCTTCTGCCAATATTTGGGTTAGCGAGCCAGCAACAGAAACAGGTGACATGGCACCAGCTAATATAAATGGAGAGATAATACATGCCTGCCCAGCACGAGCATATACCTTAAGCGCACCAAGCATGGTATCATCCCATGTCATTGGCGAATTTGCATTAATCAGCGATATTAAAACACAATTTTGTTCAACAAATGCATCGCCAAATAAAATACGTGCCATGGCTACTGTATCTTCTGCTCTGGATGATGCTGTAACAGAACCCATAAACGGTTTATCTGAATAAACCATATGCGCATAAATCATTTCCAGATGACGCTTTGTTACAGGCAGGTCAACTGGCTCACATAAGGTTCCACCTGAATGATGCAACCCTGGCAGCATATAGACGAGTTTAACCATATCGGTGAAATCCTTGATTTCTGCATATCGTCTCTCGCCATCAAGACCTCGGACAAAAGGAGGCCCATATACAGGGGCAAAGACGGTATTATCTCCGCCTATTTCAACTGACCTTAATGGATTTCTTGCATGCTGTGTGAATTGACGCGGCGCGGTTGCAGCAAGCTGGCGTGCAAGACCCTTTGGAAATCTAACGCGAGAGCCATCCACATCACAACCAGCGCCCTGCAATAAGGTCAGAACTTCTTGGTCATCCCGAAATTCGATACCAATCTCACTTAAGACGATATCTGCATTGGCTTCTATTAATTCTGCTGCTTCATCATGCAGAATATCTATTGGCGGAATATGACGGGTAATATAGGCCTGTAATTCCTGTGTTGCTGACTCACGAGCCAAACGCCTTGCAGCTCTGCCGCCGCTGCTGCGCCTTGTACGCCTATCTGCCTCTTGCTGTGTCATAATAAATATTCCTGTATTTATGCCCTTAATTTAGCATTTTCGGGATCAAATGGACTTTCTTCAATTACTTCTGCTGCGTAATTCGCACCTAAGATATCAATCTGTAGAGTTGTCCCTAGCGCTGAATATTCAGGCTCAACCATCGCCAACGCAATTGAAAAACCTACTCTAAATCCATAGCCTCCAGAAGTTGCTCTGCCAATCAGCCTTCCATCTTGATATATTGGATTCCCACCAATCGCATCTGCATCGGTTACACCGTCAACCCGAAGCGTAACAAAGCTATTATTAAACCCCTTCTGCTGCCAGGATAATAAATTTTCTCTGCCGTGAAAATCTGGTTTCTGAAGATTAATAAACCTATCAAGTCCAGACTCAAATGCTGAATATTCAATACTCATTTCAGTGCCAACCATTCGATATGATTTTTCAAGCCGCATCATATCCATGGCTCTAATTCCAAAGGGTTTAACTCCTAAATCCTTACCTGCAGAGAATAACGCATCAAAAATATAATTTTGATATTCAATTGGGTGATGTAATTCCCAGCCTAACTCACCCACAAAATTCACTCGAGCAGCAATCAAGGGCGCATATCCTAGTTCTATTTTCTTTGATGTTAACCATTTAAAGGCGTCATTTGATAGGTCATTTTCTGTAAGCCGTTGCAACAACTCACGTGATTTTGGTCCAGCAACAACAAACACTCCCCTACTATTCGTAAGATCAGTAAATTGCACAGTCCCGTCGGACGGCATCTGTTTTTTTAACCAGTCATGGTCAAGCCGCTGCGCGGCACCTGCTGACACAAGATAAAAACTATCTTCTTTTTCTTTCATAATAGTGAATTCAGAATGCACGCCACCACCGATAGATAAAGAATGAGCTAATATTATTCTACCCTTATTTTTTGGAAGCTTATTAGCTATCATATGTTCCAAAAATGCTTCTGCTCCTGGTCCTGAAAGGCGGCATTTACCAAAAGCTGACATATCCAACACGCCGACATTTTCCGTCACATTTGCAACCTCATTACCAACATGATGAAACCAATCAGAGCGCCTAAATGACCAATGGTCTTCTTGTTTTATACCTTTAGGAGCAAACCAATTAGCGCGCTCCCAGCCAAATTTTTGACCAAAAACAGCCCCCATTTCTTTTAATCTGTCATAACAAGGTGTAGTGCGCAGAGGTCTGCCAGCAGGGCGTTCCTCATCTGGAAAGTGTGTGGTGAATACATGCGCATAAGCTTCTTCATTTTTTACTTTCAAATAACTTTTTGTAGCAAAATTTCCAAACCTTCTTGGCTCAACACCATTCATATCTATTGTTGGCTCACCTTCAACTATCCACTGCGCAAGTTCAAATCCAGCTCCTCCTGCAGCAGTGATACCAAAACTATGTCCCTCACTTAGCCAAAAATTAGGTACATCCCATGCCGGACCAATAATAGGATTTCCATCTGGTGTATAAGCAATCGCGCCATTATATACTTTCTTCACCCCTACTTCACCAAAGGCTGGAACTCTGTGAATAGCAGACTCAATATGCGGCATTAGCCTTTCTAGCTCTTCCTGGAATAGCTCATATTCACTATCATTATTCGGTCCGTCAGGATAGCATACTGGCGCGCCCACTTCATAGGGACCCAAAATAAAACCGCCATTTTCTTCTCTCATATACCATGCACCATCTGATTCTCTAAGCACGCCCATTTCTGGCAACCCTTGTGCTTGACGCTCTTGAATGGCTGGATGTGGCTCGGTCACAATATATTGATGCTCAACAGGGATAACAGGAATATCAAGCCCAACCATCTCCCCTGTTTTTCTAGCAAAATTACCTGTGGCAGACACAATATGTTCAGCTATTATATCCCCTTTATCTGTCTCTACTAGCCATTCTCCAGCAATCGTTCTGGTAAGGGATAACACTGTGGTATTGCGATTTATTTCAGCACCTAAATCGCGAGCCCCCTTTGCCAATGCTTGCGTGAGGTCTGCTGGTTGAATATAGCCATCACTTGGGTTTCGGATTGCACCAATTAGACCCTCTTTTACAGCCAATGGCCATAATTCAATTACTTGTTCTGGTGTTAATATTTCAACATCCACTCCAATGGTACGTGCAACACCGCAATATTGCATATATTCATCCATTCTGTCCTGATTAGTAGCAAGCCTTATGTTTGATACTTGTGACAAGCCTGGGTTTAAGCCAGTTTCAGCTTCTAAGTTACGATAAAGCTCAAGTGAGTTTTTATGAATTTGACCAACTGAATAGGACATATTGAAAAGTGGTAACAACCCTGCTGCATGCCATGTAGAACCTGAGGTAAGTTCCTTACGCTCAACTAACACACAATCCCCCCAGCCTTTTTTTGCCAAATGATATAACGTGCTGACTCCAACTACACCGCCTCCAATTACCACAACACGTGCATGTGTTCTCATGTTCCGCTCCTTATTATCAGCGTTATCAGCATTATCAGGCTTATTAGGGTGCCTACGCATTTTAATAATGATAGAAAAACCCGGAGATATTCCTTGCCTTCTACACCTAACCAGCTTCAAGACACAGATAATCGCTTCAAAACGACCTTGAATACCACAAATCGGGCACATTATAGGACAGACATCGCAATCCCATATCATTTAATGAAAGAAACAGAGTTATTTTGACATTAGGCTAAAAACCCTTTTAAGGGTTAAGGCGCGTTGCCTGCCAATGGTTGTTTTCATCTGGTTGTAATTTAAACCTGTCATGAAGTCTAAATGCACCGTCTGCCCAAAACTCGATTTCTACAGGTTTTATAATAAACCCACCCCAATGTGGTGGTCTTGGAACTGGCTTATCTGCAAATTTTTCTTCAAATTCGGCGACTTTCTTGCTCAATTCATCTCTTGTTTTGAGCGGTTGAGATTGCTCAGATGCCCAAGCGCCGATTTGACTTCCTCTTGCTCGGGTTGAGAAATATTCATCACTCTTAGATGCACTTATTTTTTCTACATCTCCAACAATTCTTACCTGTCTGCGGAGAGTTTTCCAGTGGATACAGGCAGCTGCTTTTTTTGTTTCTAATAATTCATGTGCCTTTCTACCATTATAATTGGTAAAAAAAACAAATCCATCTGCTGACCACGCTTTCAGCAAAACAATGCGAACGGAGGGTATCCCATGAGCATTTACAGATGCGAGTGCCATGGCATCTGGATCATTGATTTCCGATGCCTGAGCATGGCTGTACCAGTCATCAAATAGCTCAAATGGGTTTTTTTCCAGCGTGTCATGATGCAAGACACCCTCTGTTAGGTCACCCTTATTTTCATTCCCATTCTTTTCGCTCATGGATGAATTCCTTATTTTGGTCGATGTTGAAAATCACAAATGAATTTAGGCCTTCAACAGGAGTAAAATTTACCTAAATTTATAAAAATATTGGGCTTATCTATTTATAAAATAAATAAATAGTGTAATTTTTATTTGTTTCAATAACGCATCTCAGAATGCCTTAATATTGCCATAAAAAAATGTACTTTATAAAGATATAAAAATAAAAAAGGATAATTTCTTATGCTTAATGTCAAAAATATAGGATTAGCAACTCTTATTTTATTAGGTTCTATACCAGCCTATGCTACCTCCACAAGTGAAACCGTTTTTGGTGAAGTAATCAGCGTAATTGAGAGAACAAGAGAGATTATCAGAGAGACTCCGGCGATTGAGCGTGTGTGTACCGACAAAGATGTGCCCGTATATAGCCGTAAAGGGCAGCCTAAAAGTGAGTTAGGATCTTTAATTATTGGCGGCATTATTGGCTCAGCAATAGGCAACAAAATGTCTGATTCACAAGGTGCTGGCGCTGCTGGCAGTGTTGCAGGGGCCCTAATAGGCAGAGAAACAGCTAAAAAAGCAAATACAGAAAACCAAGAAATTATCGGATATAATAGAACCCAATCATGTGAAAATGTGAGAACAGTTTCACAACAAACCATTCAAGAAGTAATTGGCTATCGCATTAAGGTGAATGTTGAAGGCAAAAACATTGATATTGACTCACAAACCAAGTATCTTCCAGGGAGTATGATTACAGTTACTAAGACGGTCAATTACGCACTTCAGTAACACCGTATAAACTGTGATAAACGAGCATGAAATAAAAGGTTTGAGCATATATAATGAATAGTTCAGAAGGAATATTGGCAGGCAAAAAAGGTCTTATAATGGGCGTTGCCAATAATAGGTCTATTGCATGGGGCATTGCCTCAGCAGTAGCCGCACAAGGAGCACAGCTAGCCTTTACCTATCAAGGAGATGCGCTTAAAAAGCGTGTTGAACCTCTTGCCGAATCTGTAGGGAGTGAACTTGCATTAGAATGCGACGTAACAAGCGAAGAATCGATGGATGCTGTTTTTGCGAGATTAAAATCAGAATGGGGTGAGCTAGATTTCTTCGTTCACGCAATTGCCTATTCAGATAAACAAGAATTAACTGGCTTATATGTTGATACAAGCCGAGATAATTTTAACAAAACAATGGACATATCTGTTTACTCATTTACAGCGCTTGCAAAACGGGCGGCTGCATTAATGAATGATGGGGGCGCCATGCTAACACTTACCTATTATGGTGCAGAACGGGTAATGCCACATTATAATGTGATGGGCGTAGCAAAAGCTGCATTGGAAGCATCTGTTCGGTATCTTGCTGTTGATCTTGGTGGGCGAAATATAAGAGTCAATGGATTATCAGCAGGTCCGATGAAAACATTGGCAGCTTCGGGCATTGGTGATTTTCGTTATATTTTAAAATGGAATGAGTATAATTCTCCATTGAAACGAAATGTCACCTTGGATGACGTAGGAGGCGCTGGAATGTATTTATTATCTCCTCTTTCCTCTGGCGTGTCTGGAGAAACACACCATGTTGATTGTGGATATCATGTGGTGGGAATGAAGGCTGTGGATGCTCCTGATATCTCTGTTGTGAAATCTGATGACTGATAATACATTTGGAAAATTATTTTCCTTTACTAGTTTTGGTGAGAGTCATGGTCTTGCCATTGGGTGCGTTGTGGATGGTGTCCCACCAAAAGTTAAGCTGCAAGAAGCAGATATTCAACCCTATCTTGACCGCAGAAAACCAGGACAAAACCGCTTCGTAACCCAGCGTAGTGAAGCAGACCAAGTTGAAATTTTATCTGGTGTTTTTGAGGGTATGACAACAGGAACGCCTATTTGTCTGCTGATTAAAAATACGGACCAACGCTCCAAAGATTATGGCGACATTGCAACACAGTTCAGACCAGGACACGCAGATTTTACCTATACAGAAAAATATGGGATAAGAGATTACCGTGGCGGCGGTAGATCATCTGCTCGTGAAACAGCTGTTAGAGTAGCCGCAGGCGCAATCGCAGATATTATTTTAACTCGAATTTTAGGAACTTCCTTCAAGATTCAGGCGAGTATTGTACAAATTGGTCCACACAAAATTAGTTCAGACAGGTTTGATGCATCTGAAATTAATAATAACCCCTTTTTCTGTGCTGATGCACAGACTGCCTTAATTTGGGCTGATTATCTTGATGATGTGCGCAAACAAGGCTCTTCTGCTGGCGCCATTATTGAAGTCGTTGCAACAGGCGTTCCATCTGGCATAGGACAGCCGCTTTACGCCAAACTAGATTCAGAGATTGCTTCTGCAATGATGTCTATAAATGCTGTAAAAGCTGTTGAAATTGGTGCTGGTTTTTCTTTATCAGAAATAGCAGGTGAAATTGCAGGTGATGAAATGCAAATGGCAAATGGCAAACCAGAATTCTTATCTAATAATGCTGGTGGCATTCTAGGCGGAATTTCCTCTGGTGCGCCAATTACAGCTCGGATTGCAATTAAACCTACATCCTCTATTCTAACCACACGCAAATCTATTGATACCAGCGGAAAAAACATCGAGCTTCGTACTAAGGGACGCCATGACCCGTGTGTTGGAATAAGAGGCGTGCCTGTTGTAGAAGCAATGATGGCGTGTGTGTTACTAGATTTGATGATGCGACATCATGCGCAAACCACCATTCTACCAGAAGCTAATAGTTAGTTATTTATATGCCGCAACAATCACTTCTTGATTGCCATCTGGTCCTTTTATTGGGGATGGACAGATTCCTCTAATATGCCACCCTTGTTCTGTTAGAAAACGACATATTTCAGTTTCTACCTGCTGCCTTGCATCCTCGCTGCGAACAATTCCACCTTTTCCAATAAATGCTTTTCCTACTTCAAATTGTGGCTTGATTAATGCCAATAAATCAGCATTTTCTGATGCTAGTATAAGCGCAGGCGGCAATGCAATTTTCAACGATATAAAGGAAACATCACACACAATAACTGACGGTGGTTGGTCAATTAGGCTAGGGCTCAAATCTCTTGCATTTGTTTTCTCAAGATTTACAATTTTTGGGTTTTTTTTCATCTTATCTGCAAGCTGCCCATGCCCTACATCTACTGCGTAAATATAAGCTGCTCCTCGCTGCAATAAAACATCACTAAACCCACCTGTACTGGCACCAAGGTCAAGGCAAATTTTATTTTGAATATCAATCTGATCAAACACATCCAGCGCTGTTGCTAGTTTAAGACCCCCTCGACTAACATAATCAAGTAATTTTGTATCAAGAGATATATCTGCATCTATATCAATAAGCTGACCTGCTTTAGTAACTAATATACCGTCAGCAAACAGCTTGGAATGTGCAATAATATCGCGCGCTTTTTGCCTACTAGGCACTAAATTGCGGGCAACCAACACTATATCAGCGCGTTTTCTTTCACGAGTTTGCACTAGATGAAAAATCAGATTGAGCAGAAATAAGATTTTCTGCTTGTTGCATTATTCCAAAGACATCTAATCCGACGCCCTTTAATTGGCTTTCACGTTCTGCGTGATCTATGATTTTGTCTGGTAATATAGCTGTACGTATTTTTAGATTAGAATCCAAATATCCTGCGTTAATGATATAGTGCGTTACCTGTGCTGCAAAACCACCAGCACTTCCTTCTTCAACAATAAGCAATGCTGCATGAGTTTTACACAGGCTATCCAACATATCGGTATCTATTGGTTTAGCAAATCTGGCATCAACAAGGGTGCAATACACCCCTTTGTGTGCCATCAATTCAGCTGCTTCCTTGCAGGTGCTGAGCATGGTTCCAATGCTCACAATTGCAAGCTCCTCGCCAGTTTGAACTATTTTTGCTTTTCCAATTGGTAAAATTTGCGGCGATTCTGGCATTACCACACCAGTTCCAGTTCCCCGAGGATATCTAAGGGCAATTGGACCATCATCAAACATAGCAGCAGTTGCCGTCATATGCACAAGTTCTGCTTCATCAGATGGACACATGATTGTCATATTTGGCAAACATGACAGATAAGCTAAATCATATATACCAGCGTGTGTTGCACCGTCTGCTCCTACTAAGCCTGCTCTATCAATAGCGAATCTCACTGGTAGATTCTGTAAACATACATCATGAATCAACTGGTCATAACCACGTTGCAGAAAGGTTGAATAAATCGCGCAAAAGGGTTTCATTCCCTCGGTTGCCATTCCAGCTGCAAAGGTAACGGCATGTTGCTCTGCTATGCCGACATCAAATACCTGGTCAGGGCATGAATTGGCCATCTTATCTAACCCAGTTCCAGAAGGCATGGCTGCTGTAATAGCTGTAATCTTTTTATCTTTTAAGGCTAAATTAGTGAGTGTGTCTGCAAAAACAGAGGTATAGCTAGGCAAATTTCCTGTTGGTTTTTTCTGCTCTCCAGTGATTATATCAAATTTGGGAACAGCATGGTATTTTTCAATATTTGGCCCAGAAAATGGGTGTCCTTTGCCTTTTTCAGTAACAACATGCACTAGCACTGGTCCCGTTATGTCCCTATCTCTTAAATTTTTTAATATAGGTAATAAATGGCCTAAATCATGCCCATCAATTGGTCCTATATGAAAAAAACCTAATTTTGAGAATAAGGATTGGTTACCAGTAATTTCACGTGCTAAATTTTTTGCCTTCTTGGCTGCTTCTCCAATCTCAGTTGGAAACCTGCTTGCCACCTCTTTAACAAGATCACGTATAGAATGATAAGGACGAGACGTTATAAGCTCTGATAAATAGGCAGATAAAGCACCTACTGGTTGCGCTATACTCATATCATTATCATTTAATATTACGATCATATCTGTTTCTGATGCGCCTGCATTATTCAAAGCCTCATACGCCATTCCAGCAGACATCGCACCATCGCCTATTACTGCAATAACATGGTTACGTAATTGTTTTAAGTCACGTGCTACAGCCATTCCAAAACCAGCCGAAATAGAGGTGGAGCTATGCCCTGCGCCAAAGGGATCAAATTCTGACTCGCTTCTTTTGGTAAATCCTGACAAGCCACCTTGCTGACGCAAACTTGTAATTTTGTCACGTCTACCAGTTAAAATTTTATGAGGATAAGCTTGATGCCCAACATCCCATAATAATCTGTCATCAGGCGTATTAAAAACATAATGAAGAGCAACTGTAAGCTCTACCACCCCTAAGCCAGCACCTAGGTGACCGCCTGTTTGTGATACAGCAGAAATAGTCTCATCTCTTAATTCATCTGCTAATTGGCGCAACATCGATTCAGGCAATTGCCGTAAATCTTCTACGCTTTTTATTTTATCCAACAAAGGGGTTTGCAAATCAGACAAAAACGACACTCTCCTGAATAAAATAATATCCCGTCTAATATGACCGGTTTATGGTAAAGTTTGCTATTGAGCGTAATTGAATAGCATGCTCTGCATAGTCATGCAAAGATTCACATGCTTTTTCTACAAACTCTTCTGCTTTCTTAGTTGCGCCGTCTAATCCAAAATGTTCAACATAGCTGGCTTTGCCACGAATACTATCCTGTCCGACAGGTTTTCCAACTTGCATAGCACTTCCCCTATAATCCAGTAAATCATCTGCAATTTGAAACGCGATTCCTAGATTTTTCGAGTAGCGGGTTAATGCTGATAACATAGATGAATCTGCGCCACCAGTTATTCCACCCATCACCGCAGATGCCGTTATCAAAGCACCTGTTTTGAGAAACTGCATTTCTGTTACCTGACTAATATCAAATAACTTATTTTCAGCTTCTAAATCAAGCATCTGACCTCCTGCCATTCCAGATACGCCAGCTGCCTGTGATAAAGACCCCACTAATTCCAACTTTTTCTCAAAAGATAATTCTAATTCAGGACCAGATAAAACCTCAAATGCAGCTGTTTGCAAAGCATCCCCTGCAAGAATTGCTGTTGCTTCATCAAATTTTTTATGAGTAGATGCAACCCCGCGCCGTAAATCTGCATCATCCATTGCTGGCAAATCATCATGAACCAGCGAGTAGGCATGCAGAAATTCAACTGCGGCTGCTACTATAATCGCTTGATTTTCAGGGTGCCTATCTGAGTATTTTGCGGCAAGTCTGGCAGATGCACATACAAGCCCGGCTCGCATTCTCTTGCCGCCATTAAGGCTAGCATATGCCATTGCTTCAATTAAGTTTGCTGCAATTATACGCTTTTCAGATTTAAGCTGAAACCACTTATCAATCCAGCCATCAACCGCTTTTGCATCAAATGCCAACCATTCTAGTTCATTTGCCATTGCTTATTCAGAGTCAAATGGCTCTATGCTTGCATCAGAACCATCATCAGGGAATTGAATTTTCTCGACTTGCAACCGTGCTGACTCAAGACGTTTCTGACACTGATTTTTCAGCTCTATTCCTCTGCTATAGGCTGCAATCGCCTCATCTAAAGAGGCATCTCCTGTTTCTAATTTTTGCACAATTTGTTCCAATTCGGACAATGCTTGTTCAAATGAAAGTGAGGTTGCCTGTGAACTCATAATCTGACCCGCCCTTTTTGGTCTAGAATTTTTATTTCTGATTTAATCATATTCACCGTTAATCATGCCAGCAACTGATTTTATCATTTCAGACACACGTTTTCTAACTATAGGCTGTGTTATAGAATAATATGTTCGCACCAATTCAAGTGTTTCGCGCCTTGCCATAGGGTCTTTTCCAAAATCTTCTTCACTTAATAAATGGGCATCTTTACCTATTTTCCGCGGCGATGCTAATTTAGTTTGAGATGACATATCATCAAAAAAATAACCGATAGAAACATCAAGAATTTGGGATATATCCCATAAACGTGATGCGCTAATGCGATTTGCCCCTCTTTCATATTTTTGCACTTGCTGAAAGGTTAAGTTAAGGGATACAGCTAATTGTTCCTGAGATAACCCAAGTAAAGTGCGTCTTAACCTTACCCGTTTTCCAACATGCATATCTATTGCGTTATTATTGGTTACACGAAAATTTTTATCTTCATTTTTTTCGTCCATCACACTCTCACAATCTCTTTATTATTTGTAATCAAAAAAGACGATTCTTTGCAAGAAATTCAATTAATTTTTTACTATAACCATTTCAGCATCTTACTAGTTGTAACTTATTAAGAATAATCTTATTTGCACATAAAAAACTAAATATCTAGTCAGATTGTTTTCTAGAGGGCTTGTAAAAACATCATTAGATTACGCAACGTACCATGCTCGAAAGCAGAATGACCTGCATCATCCACTAATGTTAGGCTAGATTTATGCCCCCATTTTTTATGAAGATTATACGCACTTATCGGAGGACAAATTACATCATGACGCCCTTGCACGATGTAACAGGGCAGATGTTGAATAAATCGCACATTTTTGAGAATATAATCTGCTGGCAGAAAGCACTGATTCACAAAATAATGAGCCTCAAGAACTGCCATACTAATTGCGAATTGTCCTGCATCACGAGCTTCTGCGTGCAATGTAGCGCACGAATTTTCATAAGATGCAAAAAATTTGGCTGCTTCATTTCTTATCTGAATATTGTCCCCAGTTAATCTGTTATGATATGCAGATAAAATATCGTGCTGCTCGTCAATGGGGATATAGGAAATAAATTGTTCATAGGCTTCTGGAAAAAAACGTCCCATCTCGTGCAAATACCAATTAACTTCGGTGTCCGTTCCTAAAAATATACCTCTCAATATAAGCGCTGTTACATAAGCAGGATTAGCAATGGCGTAAGCAAGCGCTAATGTGCTCCCCCAAGAACCCCCAAATAACGTCCATTTGTCAATTTTGAGTTTTACTCTCAGAAAATTAATATCGCTAATAAGATGTTGAGTCGTGTTATTAATAGTCGAACCATAGGGTGTAGAACGACCTGAGCCACGCTGATCGATAAAAATCACCCTAAATTTAGCAGGGTCAAATAATCGCCTATGCGCTGGAGAGCACCCAGCCCCAGGACCACCATGCAGAAATAATAATGCATGCCCGTCTGGATTTCCTATTTGCTCATAATAAATCTGATGATTATCTTGCTCAAAATAACCGCTATCAAAAGGAAGTATTTCAGGAAAAAGATGAATAAATGAATCGTAATCCTGTCGCATAAATCTGCCTTATCTATAAGTCGTTTGGGATTACACTAGCGATGACTCTAACAGATCTGTATGACATTCTGTACCAGATTGTAAAGATTGTTTTAATTTAATAAGAGCGCGATGTTCAATCTGTCTTACTCTCTCTTTACTTACTCCGAGCAAAACACCAAGCTCCTCGAGGGTCGTGCCTTCCTCTTTCAAACGTCTTTTTAAAATAATAAATCTCTCCCGAGTGGAAAGCTCATTAAGCGCCGAATTAAGCCATTCAGACATAACTTTTTTATCATGTCCTGCCATTGTTACCTGTTCAGGCGTAGGACGCTGGTCAACAACAAAATCTATTGCTTCTGTTTCCGCATCCACTGCGAGTGGAGAATTTAATGACTGATCCCCTCCTGAAAGACGCTGCTCCATAACAATAACATCCTTAACAGTTACACCAATGGTATCTGCTATTTTCTGCCTGCCTTCATCTGTAAGCGCACCCCCATCAGCCTCTCCAATCTGGGCACGCAATCTGCGAAGCTTAAAGAATAAGGATTTATGTGCTGCTGTTGTTCCTGTTCTAACAATTGACCAATTGCGAAGAATGTGATCTTGGATAGACGCTCTTATCCACCAGGTCGCATAGGTTGAAAATCTAAAGCCTCTTTCTGGGTCAAACCGGCCTGCGGCTTGCATTAACCCAATATTGCCTTCTTGTATAAGGTCTGCATTAGAAAGCCCATAATGCTTATATTTCGAAGCAGCACTGACGACCAATCTAGCGTAAGCCATTACTAACTCATGCATTGCCTTATGATCATTATTGTTACGCCACTTTCGCGCCAAATCTGCTTCAACATCTCTGTCTAAAAGCGGTCGCTGCATGGCTTTTCTTATAAATCTATTTTCTGAACTTCTGACTGGGTCTGACGTATCTGACATGAATAACTCCACTTTTATTATTAGTAGATACGCATCATAATCTTATATAGATCATTCAAAAATATAAAAATAGTGACTAAAAATAAGCTAAGCATCAACAATTAGTTATTGAAAATTACTAAAGTGATTTAATGACATAGCTAATTTATTACAGGATGCAACTAAGCAGCATCCATTAGATCTTCTAATTTGGTTGCAGCAGATATTTGATCTATCTCTTCAATAGCAGCAAACTCCCGTGCCAACCTGTCTAAGGCGGCTTGATACATTTGTCTTTCAGAGTAGGATTGCTCAATCTGTGGATCACGTTTACGCAAATCTCTTACTACTTCAGCAATCGACACAGGATCTCCTGATTTGATTTTTGCTTCATATTCCTGAGCGCGGCGAGACCACATTGTACGGCGAATTCTGGCTTTACTTTGAAGCGTTGTAATTGCGTCATCCATGTGTTTTCTAGAGGATAAAGTACGCAATCCCAAGGTACGCGCTTTTTCTAGTGGTACGCGAAGTGTCATACGGTCCTGTTCAAATCTGATAACCAAAAGTTGAACATCCATCCCAGCGATAGAAGAAGTCTCAGTGCCGAGAATTTTTCCGACACCATGAGTAGGATAGACAACAAAATCTCCATCCTGGTAGCTAAATTCTTTATTTTTTGTCATTGTTCCAAATCAAATCAAACACGCTTATAAATAAGTGCTTATTTTTTCTTTTTTAAGGTTCGAAACCATTATTCTCTATCATTAAAAAATAATATTTTCAGATAAATTATATCTGATTATCCTACCATAAATTTCAAAAATTTACAACTCATTGTTTATTGAACGCTTTTTGCATCAGTTTTGAGAAGCTGGTTTATCCACAAACTGAGTATTAAATTTATTGGTTTTATCTAAATTTTCATCTGCTTCAGGAAGTGGGTCACGACGTTCAGTGATGTTTGGCCAAACCAAACTTTTTTGCAAATTGAACTCAACCCATTCAGCCGCGCCAACTTCCGTATCGGGAAGAATTGCTTCTGGCGGGCATTCAGGCTCACAAACGCCGCAATCAATGCATTCGTCAGGGTGAATAACAAGCATATTCTCACCCTCATAGAAACAATCCACAGGGCAAACTTCTACACAGTCTGTATATTTGCAAGAAATGCATTTATCATTCACAATATAAGTCATTTGTTTCTCATTATAATATATAATTATATTGGCTATGGAACTAGAGAGATCTTCTACTTAAAACAGTTCGCAAATTTAGGCAAGACCAAGACGTTCTCTTGCTTTTTGCTTGGCTTTGCCTGAATCTACATCAGATACAAATAACAGACCCGCTAGTCTTCTCATCAAACTTGATTCCAACGAATCAATCTGATTATCTGCCATAACAATTTGCCATAAAAGAGATAAAATATATTCTCTTTCTTCATAGTCACACTTATCTCTTATTTGTTTTGTTAGACTATGAAATTCTTGACTATCACCAGCGCTCTGTTTTACCTGACGTATCATTTGACTCGCTTGATCTTCAGAAACATCAAAAAAGCTGCAAATTGCATGTTTAGTTTGTTCAATTTCTTCATCATCAATCTGCCCATCTATCATCGCTGCTTCTAATAATAATGCACAAATTGCTTGCAGCAAGTTATCATCACACTCACTGACATGTTCTTCATCTGTAGATATCCAATTTTTTAGAAATTCAATCACATTTATCTCCTGACAATATAGGTAAGTCGGCTTAATATTAGATAGTATCTTTTAGGCGTTCTGTTTCTCTTCTATGTTTTTTTGTTGGCCGACCAGCACCTGTCTGCCGCATTTCAAAACTCATTTTGGGTGTTCGGCTATCTTTGTTTGACTGCGCAATTACAGGAGATAAGTCTTCATATAAAGTAGCAGCCTCTGTTGCTGGTCCTCTACCGCTCCCCATTGCAACTATCTTTATTACTCTTATTCTATCTCCTTGCTGAAAGGTAAGGACCGTGCCTATTACAGCAGTTCTATGGGGCTTATTTGTAAGTTCACCATTTATTCTCAATTTGCTAGATTGGATTATTTTGGTTGCCTGTGTTCTAGTTTTAAAAAATCGCGCATACCAAAGCCATTTATCTAATCTTAATACCGCATCTTGTGTCATTTATTTTTTTAAGCTGGCAAGAATTGCAAATGGGGAATGAGGGTTAATTGCCTCCGATTTTTTGGGGTTTCTACCTGCTTTATTGATATTTTTGTTGCGCGTATCTTTCCCAGCTTTTGCAGATTTTGCAGCTTTTGCAGCTTTTGCAGAGTGAAGATTGTGACCATCTTCATTTTTATTTTTAGTTTGTCTGGGGTTTAGATGTGTCCCTGAAGGAGTTGTTTTTTGCTGTCTATAATTTTTGACATTTTTGCGGGGTTTTTTGATAAAAATAAGCGTCGCTGGCTTTTCAGGATCTTCTGCTGGCTCTTCTCTTATTTTTTGAAAGCCAAGTTCTTCTATCATCAATCCCATGGTTTGCCTGCTTACCCCAGCCAGAGACAACATCTCATCACTAATTCTGAATTCACCAGCCCTAGCTGCCGTTCTTACAAGCGCTGCCACCCGCTCAACCATATCAACGCGCATTACCTTGTCACCAATGCGCCTATATCCGGACGCAAGCCAATAATTATCAGATACATCTGCTACTAAATCAATAGATACCCTGCCTTCTGCAGGAGGCCCAGATGGTGGAAATTCTGAATGATATAAGGAATATAATAAAACACGTAATTCTATTGCAGCCGGTTTCAACAATTCAGGCATAAAAATAGTTTCAGTACCAATGCGTATTCCAGCTCTAGCCAAAAACGGCTTATCACTATCTAACATCTCTCGCAACTGGTCTGCAATCAACGCTCTGCTCATTACGCCTAAATTCTCATATAACTGAAACATGATTCCGCGGGCAAGACCACTCATCACGCTTTCGGTTTGAGGCGTTGCTTCTTGTGATGTTGCCGTTGCGCTGGATTTATTATCACCAATATCTTGCGTTGATGATAATTGTTTTGCGCGTGTATCTTGCTGTTCTGTATCTTTCTGTTCTGTATCTTTCTGTTCTGTTTGATTTTCTGAC
>JABJAN010000057.1 GCA_018666135.1 Alphaproteobacteria bacterium
CCACCCTCAAAAATATTGCCTCCCGAAAAGATAAATAACATCTCATCACTATAAATATGGTCTTGGTTTGTTAATAAATTTTGAAGATCGGTTATATTGCTTTCCCAAGAATAATCAGCTGTTGCTTCATTGCGCAGTACATTCCATGAATTATTAATGATTAATGCCCCAGCATTTTCAAGCGCAATCGATGCATTTTCAATTAGATTAAATCTTTCCTCAGACGAACGTGTCCGACCAATAACATTATACCAGATGAAATCTGCTTCAGGAGCAACGCTATTAGCAACAAAAGCTACTCTCTCTCCATGACTATTAATGGCATCATTTTCGCTAATCACTGTGATAAGGCCAGTTTCATTATCAAACCCACTATCAACGTCAAATTTATCAATAAAACCAATTGTTTGCCCAAGCCCTGTCCAGCCATCCTGCCACACCTCAATTGCATTTGTATCTCTTGCAGCTATCGGATAGTCAAAACCTGCGTTTAAAGCTGAATGCGCTGCACTAGGTGACGGATATAACGGATATACTGGAGATGAATTATCTGATTGATATTCTCTTGTCTCATCGTTTGAGCTCAACAGGCTGGCAATATTATCGGTATTTGTGGAGGGTGTGCCAAGAGTATAATCTAAATCAGTAATTACTGACGCATCATAGGGAGGATTATTGGTTGTAACTGGACTGTTGCCACCGCCACCGCCACATGAGGCTAAATAGGTTATTAAGATTGGATGCCATAAAAAAGACCATTTAGGATAGGATTTGAACTTAGAATAGGATTTGAACGGTTGAATAAACTGCATAAATTTGACCATAACTAGATAAGTAACTTATCTAATTTGCCAAATAAAAATTAATAAAAAGTTAATTTAATACGTGTTTCTATCAAGATTACTTATCTTGTAAATCACATCACAACAGGCATAGACACCTATTTAGCCAACAATATTTGGAAGTGGCTGCTGACGAATATCGTTATCTGTTTTTGTGTTTTTAGAAGATTTTCCCTTAATATTTTTAGAAGATTTCAGATTCTTTTTCTTACTAAAAATAAGGGTGAATTCGCCGTCTTTTATTCTTTGCGAGGTATCAGAATTTTCTTCAGTAATTATTTCTGTCTGTTCTGCAGTCAGTGCTTCAAGCTCTAATTCATCAAACGCGTCCATCACCGTCTCAAACAGCTCAGAGCTTACATAATGAGAGTCCAAAAGTTTTTGTTGGGTTTGTTTGCGATAGGATTTTATTTCCGATGAAATATTAAAATTACTATCGATAGATAATTTTTTTGATAAAAAAGGTATTCTTTTCGCAAGACGTTTGAATAAGGACTTGCCTGAAACTGATTGATTTGATGGCGCTGCCATTAACATAATCCTAATTATAGTAGGAAGAAAGTACATAAGAATACAATATCTTATGAGTACAATGAATCAAAAGGGGTGATTCAAGTCAAGTATTTTAGTGTTAATATTATAAATAACTTATAATTTAGTGCGGTGAGTGGCTGCATATGACAAACAAATAATGGAAATCGCAGATATTCCTATTATGGCTCCTGCCGTTATTAACATATTATAGGTTCCACCTATGACCACAATTAAAGCGCCAAAACTTGCACCAGCGAACATCTGCCATGCGCCTGTAAAGCCAGATCCTGTGCCAGCATATTTGCCAGCTGCAGAAATTGCCCCAATGGTAGCGTTTGATATTAATATCCCATTGCCAAAACCAAACAAACCGCAAGGTAGAGCGATGGATAAAGGCGTTAATCTGTCTGCATACGCTTCTGCAAATAAAATTACCATCGATATTAAAGTGATTATTGAACCTGAAAACGCTACTATTTCTATACTTCGCATTACCAAAAAACGGCGATTAATAAAATTGCCAATAAAAAACCCAATTGGCATGATGGAAAACCATAAGCCAAATTGGAGGGCAGATTGACCCAGCGCTTCATAATGATAGGGAAGAATGCCTGCCAGAACATAAAACATACCACTTTGCATTCCGCATGTAAGGGCAAAGCTCATAAAAAGAGGATTCTTAAAAATACTGCTATAGGCTGTAGTAATTTCTCCTAGATTGATATTAGGTAATTTGTTTTTATGAGTTTCTGTTAGTTTAAATATGGTTATGGCAAGTATTGTAAACCCTGCAATAGCAGAAACAACCATGCCGCTTTTCCAGCCAAGAAACTCAACTAAAATCCCACCAAATAATACAGACATGATAGGCACTGTAGATTGAATTGTTTGCGCAGTGGACATATGTTTTGCGGCTTCTGCCCTTACATAATTATCATGTATCATAGCTCGCCCCATGGAAAGACAAGCAGCAGCCCCTAATCCTTGTAAAATTCTGCAGAAAATTAGAAATTCTATGCTATTGGCAAGAAGTATTAATGCGCTACCAATTCCAAAAAATAGGGACCCCAAGAGTAGGATAGGACGTCTTCCAAACCTATCAGACGCAATTCCATAGCCAAGCTGGCCTAGACCTAATGCAATTAAATAAAATGTTATAAGAGATTGACCAATATTTTCAGATATCGAAAATTGTTCAACAATTTCAGGTATCGCTGGCACTAAAAGAACAAGACCCATGACAGGACTTGCAATGGTTAGCGCTATAAACCCCACCGAAGTCACGGCTTTTTTTTCAGATACAGTCTTGTTCATTAATTCAGGAGTGGATTTCATGTTTATTCCAAGTTAAAAGCCAAATTACAAATATCAAAATAAGGAGTGATTTAAGAAATAATGCACTCTTACACTCGTGTGATTTTGCATCAATTTATATAAACAGCCGAATTTGTTTAAGATGTTGAATGCAGGAAAGAGAATGAGAATTTTGGTTACTGAAGCATCGCTGAATCTCATTAGATGAAAAAACTAGTGCTTATTTAAAGACACAGCGAATGAGCGTTTGACAGACCAGGTTAAATCCCATTTTATTGAAGATGAGAATTTGTACCATACAAATTCTAATGTGAAAATAGCGAAAGGAGGTGATCAAATGTCGAGTGTTAAGAGTTTTGTGAAGGTGAATGGGGATATGCTTGCTTGGCAGGAGAACAGCTTCTTTCTGGGGGCCGCGATCGAATAATCATTCATCATCACTACCAAACACGAAAGAGAGGGGAGACCCTCTCTTTTTTTATCTTGTTTCTTCAGGAAAAATATCATTCAGACGTTGCACTAATTGGTCTTGAAATTTGGCTGCTGCAACAGGCAAAACCCGTGCTTTAAGCTGGGCAATATGCAATAAACCTCTTGCACAATCACGGTGATCTATTGGTATGGCTTTTAAACGATGGTAAATGCCATCTTGGCTATTCATACTTATCGGAATTTGAAATGTTAATGCATGTTCATATGTTAAATAATTCGCCATCATATCAAATGAGTCAGCCTCGATGATGGTTTGCAAAGGCGTTGCTTTTTGTATTTGTCCTACACTTAATAAGGTTCTGATGCCTTCATTCTCTCTTGGCATTAAAATAGGCCAAGCAAGACAATCTTGAAGTCGCAAGGTTTTTTTATTTGCTAAGGGATGGTCTGGAGCCATAATAATGTGCACAGCCTGCGTAACTGTCGCAACAATATGAATGTCTGATGGAAGTATTGAATCAAAAATTATAGCGATATCAGATTCATGGCTGACTAAAGATTCTACAGCTCTTTTAGAATTATGTCTTAATACTTCAAAAGTTACACCAGGATGTTTCTGCCTGTATTCTGCAATTTCTTTTGGTAAAAAGGCACTTATTGTCTGTGCGCCACTGCTGATTCTAACATGTCCCCTGCGAATGCCAGATAAATCTGATATTTGGGACAAAACGCGATTAACATCTGATATCTGATTACGAATATGTTGAACAAATAATTCCCCTGCCGTATTTAATTGTACACCTGAAGGCGTACGCTCAAATAAGGGGTGACCAATTTCTTCCTCTATCGCTAAAATGCGTCTATTTAAAGCAGTGGAGGTTATCGCAAGCCTTTCCGCAGCTTTCCTCATAGAGCCTTCTTTAGCTACAATATCTATATATTTCAGTGTTGTTAAATAGCGCATTTCGGCATGAGCTCTGTTATATTAGCTTGTGATGCAAAAAATGCATCGTGATAATGCAAACTTAGCAGAATGCGTTGTAAAATCAATTTGCTAATCAGTTTTTGTGTAAAAAATAAGTTTTTATCTTAACAGGTGAAGTTGAATTTCAATTTTCGATTAAGATGTCGATTAAGATGTTGATTAAGACAACGCAAAAGTTTCAGACTCATTTTTTTAACACGCAAACATGAGTATAATGAGGAAATATTATGAAATATATCATTGCCATCATCCAGCCAAGCAAGCTGGAAGCCGTTCATGAAGCGCTAAAATCCATAAATATTGCAGGTATGACTGTAAGCGAAGTTCAAGGATATGGACGTCAAATGGGTAAAAGCGAAATCTACAGAGGTGCAGAATATACTGTAAACTTTATACCCAAATCAAAAATAGAAATTGCTGTCGATGACTCAGCTGAGGAAGCAGTTGTATCTGCTATAAAATCTACCTCGGAGACTGGGAAGATTGGTGATGGCAAAATTTTTGTGATGGATTTACAAGAAGCAGTTCGTATTCGTACAGGTGAAACTGGAAGCACTGCACTGTAGCAGAATCTAAAATTAGACTTATCGTTCTTTAGGAGATTTATTATGATTAAAATGTTGAACTGGTACAAATTACCAGCCATTTTTTTAGGGGCAGCAGCCACTATGCTTGCTATACCCACTGTTGCACTGGCTGCGCCAGATGCAGAAACAGCCTATATATTTAATAGTTTTTCATTTCTTATTCACGGCTTTATGGTGGCTCTTATGGCTGCCGGTTTTTGTATGTTGGAGGGGGGTCTTGTACGCTCCAAAAATGCTACTGTGCAAGCCACGAAAAATATCGCTCTATACTCTATCGCAGGCATAATGTATGTGCTGGTTGGATATAATCTGATGTATATGGATGTAGGTAGCTACATGGGATCTTTTGCGCTATGGGGTGCATCAGAAACATCAGTTGATGACGGTTATTCATCTACATCGGACTGGTTTTTCCAAATGGTTTTCGTTGCCACCGCAGCTTCAATCGTTTCTGGCGCCGTCGCTGAGCGTGTAAAATTAATAGCGTTTTTGGTATTTGTTGTTGTTCTAACAGCCCTTATCTATCCGATTCAAGGCAGTTGGTCTTGGGGTGGCGGATTCCTCTCTGAAGCAGGTTTCCTTGATTTTGCTGGGTCAACAATTGTTCACTCCGTAGGTGGCTGGGCGGCATTAACAGGTGCGATTATCATTGGTGCTCGGTCTGGAAAATATTCTAGTGACGGGTCAGTTAAACCAATGCCTGGATCTAACCTCCCATTGGCAACAATTGGTACATTCTTATTGTGGTTTGGATGGTTCGGATTTAATGGTGGTTCGCAATTAGCAATGGGTTCTGCTGCGGATATTGATGCAATTGGACAAATCTATATTAATACTAATCTAGCAGCAGCAGCAGGCGTAGTAGTAGCGATTATCGGAACCAGCATCCTGTATGGTAAAGTTGATTTAACAATGACTTTAAATGGCGCTCTGGGCGGATTGGTTGCAATTACAGCAGAGCCATTAGCACCAACTCCTTTACTTGCAATATGCATCGGAGGTATCGGAAGTGTACTTGTGATTTTAACAGTACCATTATTAGATAAGTTGAAGATTGATGATGTTGTGGGTGCTATCCCAGTTCACTTGGTAGCAGGTATTTGGGGTACTTTAGCAGTCGTTTTATCAAATCCTGATGCAACACTTAGCGCGCAAATCTTGGGTATCGTAAGTGTGGGCGCATTTGTAATCGTAACCTCAGCTATTGCTTGGTATGCAATTAAGTTAATAATGGGTGTACGTGCAGATGAACAAGCTGAATTGGATGGCTTGGATATTTCTGAATGCGGTCTTGAAGCTTATCCTGAATTTACAAAGTAAGCGCTAGCCCTTTCATATCACTTAACTATAAAAAAGGTCCCTCTTGAATTGAGGGACCTTTTTTAATATCCTCAATTACTCACTTTTGCCTAATTTCAATCTGACAGTGATAATCAGAAAATGTTATTTTCACTCATTATTTTCTCGAAAATATATAAAAAATTGTTGTAACATTATCTATAGAAACAAAAAATTAAACAGCTATTGAAACAGGGAGATTTACCTTCATGCAAAAATATTTTTCGGATTTTCGCAGTGATACGGTAAGTAAACCCTCATTAGCCATGCGAGAGGCCATGAGAATGGCAGATGTTGGCGATGATGATTATGGAGATGATCCAACTGTTAAAGAATTAGAAGAAAAAATGGCTGCTCTTTTGGGTAAGCCTTCAGCACTTTTTTTGCCCTCAGGCACACAATCAAATTTGATTGCTATTTTAACCCATTGTCAACGTGGTGAGGAGCTAATTACAGGTAAGGGGTATCATGTTTATGCGTGGGAAGGCGGTGGTGCCAGTGCGCTTGGAGGCGTTGTTGTAAATCCGTTAATGACAGATGAGAGAGGCAGCATAAATTTAGACGAGCTAAAAATTTCAATCAAGACAGGCAGTGGGCATGAACCGCCCAGCAAATTGCTATCTCTTGAAAACACTTATTGCGGAATGGTGCAGCCAATTGAAGCGTTAAAGATGCTTACTCAGATTGCGCGTGAGCATAATCTGTCAACCCATCTTGATGGTGCAAGATTGGCAAATGCAGTTGCTAAAACCAATAATAGCTTTGCAGAATATGGAAGTATGTTTGATTCAATTTCAATTTGCTTATCAAAAGGACTAGGGGCGCCAGTTGGCTCTGTTCTGGTAGGAGGACCAAATTTCATTGATAGAGCGCGCCGCCAACGCAAACAATTAGGTGGCGGCATGCGCCAGTCTGGCATTTTAGCAGCAGCTGCGTTATATGCTATTGAGAATAACGTAAGCAGATTATCTGAAGATCACCAAAATGCTATTTATCTTGCGCAAGAATTAGAAAAAAATTCTTTGTTTCAGGTACGAAATAATTTAATTGATACCAATATAGTTTATGCAGATATTCAACCTGATATTGCAGATGCTATGCATTTGCATATAAGTAGTAATCAGTTGAAAGTTAATTTTCCTGAACCTGTTATTATTAACGATAAAATTTGGTTTCGGTTTAGATTTGTAATGCATTTAGATATCAATAAAGAAGATATTGAAAAACTGACAGCCAGCATCAACAGTTTTGAGTGTTAGCTATCAGAACACTATTTTTGATTGAAAAGAGAAAAATTTATGCCAGATGAATCTCAACAACTGATTTCTGACTTTGGATTAACACCAAAAGTTGAAGCAGCTATTCTAGCGGCATTGAAAGAACAAAATACACCAAAAATTAATTCTCTTATATTGCCGATGCACCCGTCTGACCAGGCAGCAATCCTTAATAGAACATCGCATTTAGAATGTGGCTCGCTACTTCGTTTAATAGGAGAGAAGCTAGACCCAGAAGCATTTACTTTTCTAGAAGAAGAAGTTCGCAAACAAGCATTTGAAGTGCTTGGACCTGATATTTATGGGCGTTTATTGCCATCGCTTGATTCTGACGATATGGCAAATATAGCAGCAGAATTAAAGCCAGATGATTTGGCAAATGTGCTTGAGGCTATGCCACTGGAAAATAGGGTGGAGGTTAAGCAAGCTCTTTCCTATCCAGATGCCACTGCTGGTAGAATGATGCAAAGGGAGAAGATTGTTGTTCCTCCTTTTTGGGATGTAAATCAGACAATTGATTATGTTCGTTCGCTTTCATTTGATAGGGAAGATTTTTATAGCGTTATAATTACAGATTATAATCACCATCCAATAGGTGAGGTGCGATTTGATAAGTTAATTCGAGCTAGTTCAACTAAAAAAATATCAGAAATTATGCAGACAGATTTGCATCTTATTCCAACCATGGCAGGTCAGGAAGATGTAGCTAGGCTATTTAGAAGATATGCGATGGTTTCTGGCTGTGTGGTAGATGAAGATGGTATGCTACTTGGTATTATAACAATTGATGATGTTGTGCAGATTATTGATGAAGAGGCGGATGCAGATTTAAGAGCACTCGCTGGTGTTTCTGATTTAAGCCTTCGGCTGTCAATTTTTAAGATGTTTAAAGGACGCTCACGCTGGCTTCTTGCGAATCTTGGCACTGCTATTTTAGCTTCTATGGTAATTGGTATTTTTGATACTACCCTTAATCAGTTAATTGCACTGGCTATATTAATGCCGATTGTAGCTTCTATGGGAGGTAACGCAGGAACACAAACTGTAACAGTTGCTGTTCGTGCGCTTGCGCTTGATGGATTAACGCCAAAACTTTTCAGGCGTTTTTTATTAAAAGAAGTGGTGGTAGGATTTTTAAACGGGATAATTTTTGCGTTATTATCTGCAATTATGGTCATGTTCTGGTTTGCAGATATTTATTTAGCTGCTGTGATTGCTGTTGCTATGATAGTCAACCTATCGGTTGCTTCCCTGTCTGGTGTTTTAATCCCATTTGGATTGAATAAAATGGGCGTTGATCCAGCTATATCCTCTACCGTTTTCTTAACCACGCTTACAGATATTACGGGGTTTTTTGTATTTTTAGGGCTTGCAGCTTTGTTTTTAATCTAGCAAAATATTTTTTTATTATAGTAAAATTGACAGTTAAGAATGACAGTACATCTCAAAAAACTATCGGTTGGATCTGACTCATTAGATTCGTTGCGGTCTCGCCAGAAAGAAATTATTGCAGCTGGCAGACCATTGCTTCACCCTACTAGAAATTGGCCTAGGAGAAGGGATGAGGTGTTAAATGGTGGCAGTCTTTATTGGATTATAAAAGGTCAGATTTCGGCACGTCAGCCAATCTTGGAATTAGTGGAAATAAAGCAAATAGACGGTAAACCTAAATGTGGTATTATTTTATCACCAGAGTTAATCCCTGTATGGCCTAGGAAGGTTCGTATTTTTCAAGGATGGCGATATTTAGAAAATGAAGATGTGCCAGCTGATATGCCAAGAGATGAAACCGACGAGAAACCCATGCCTTTGGCGCTTGCAAAAGAACTTCGCGAACTTGGTTTAATTTAAATTTTAGACCTATTTCAACATCAGACTATTTAGCGAAGTTCTGATGGAAAATATGGATTATCCTCAAGTGGGTCTAATTCTGCTTTTGCCTCTGGACTATTATCAATCCATTCTGTTTCTGGATTAAGAGATGCTGCAGTAGCTGTTGAAGTATCTGGTAATACAATGAACGGCCCTTGCGCTTGCGCTGGAATAGCTGGTCTCACAGACATCCGGTATCCGACAAATAGTGCTAATGCTAATTGGATGAGACCTATCACACTAAAAAATGCCCAATTACCAAACAAGTCCATGGCAGCTGCAATGAGAGGTGCGCCAATAACTGCGCCAATTCCATTAACCATCAATAACGATGAGGATGTGCTTACCATTTGAGATGGCGTTAGATAGTCATTAGCGTGCGCTATGAATAATGAATAAAGGGTAAGCGAGGTGCCACCATAAAATGCCATAAATAATAACAATATGAAAAATTCATTTTTACCTAACATATTAAGACAAAAAGCAAAAACAGCAGCACTAATGCATATCGCAAGAATTATAAGACGACGATCAAAGCGGTCCGATAAACGACCCAAAGGATATTGAAGACATAAGGTTCCAGCCGTAATACTAGCCATAAATACCGATGTTTGAACAGTTGTCAGACCAATATTTTTGGCATAGATAGCGCCAATGCCGAATATCATTGCGGTAACCATTCCATGGGTAAATAACCCGATTAAAGCTAGAGGTGATATTTGCACAAGTCTTCTAAAAGAGACCAGCTCCGGTGCTTCAAAATCTGGTGCTTTTGCAACGGAAATTAAAACTGGAACAACGGCTAAAGATACCAATACAGAGGCCAATAGAAAAAAATTTATGGATACACCATTATCAAAGCCACTGATTAATTGCCCGGCGCCTAATCCCCCCATAGTAATTATCATGTAAATTGATAATATCTGACCTCTAGTTTCATTAGTTGCTTTTTCATTCAACCAACTTTCGACAATAATATACATTCCTGCATAACAAAAACCAGTCACTGTTCGCAAAATAGTCCATGCTACTGGATTGGTGAAAATAACGTGCAATAACACACTTGAAGATGCAATGGCTGCAAGGGCACCAAAGGTTCTTATATGACCAACTTGAGATAGTGTTTTTGGCACGATAATAGAGCCAATAAAAATTCCCAGAAAATATCCACCCATCATAATGCCCGTAAGCAAATTACTGTATCCTGCAGCAGATGAGCGCAAGCCAATAAGGATTAGCTGTATACCATTACCAATCATAATGAGCATAAGACCAAAAAACAAAGGCCAGGTTGATAAAAGAGAGCGTATCATAAGATTTTTTATCTCAGCTTTTGGGTGTTAAATGGCGTAAAAATTGTTTGCTGAACATACATAGCGCATTGAATCGATGATAAGGGGTACAATTGTTTTAATGTAATTGTTCTCTTGTTTACGCCATTTTTTTGTCGTTTATTAGATATCTATAAAAACGGATATTACTAGCGGTGTGAATAGTGATTAAGGCGCATTTTTTTAAGAGGTAAGGCACCATTTTTATCTCTGTTATGGTAAGAGAATTGAATGAATTTTTTTGACCATATTATAATCCTTCCCAATCTGTACTTTTAACGCCTCTGTTGTTTTATAGCCTGATTGAATTGCAATAAAATAGATTACATTTTCTGGTAATTCATCCTTTTTATAAGAGATTAGTCTTGTTGCGAGTTGTTGAATTAAAGTATCAAAGCGTGCATTAATTTTGTTTAATTTATTGTTTATTCTTGGATAATTCTTATCTAAATTATTGAGAATAAATTGGGCAATAAAGCAATCAAGTAACCCGCCATGATGTTGTTTTATATTCCAAAAGAAAAAGGTTTCTAATTTTCGTTTGTTAATCATATCAGAAAATGCATGCACCAATTCAGTGTGATCTATTTGTCTGGATTGAATGGATTGAAGTATTTTTAAAATTTTATTCGAGAAGAAGGAGGTCTCTATTGGCGCCTGATTATTATGCGTAAAAGGCGTGCTGGTCATAAAATGCGCATCTCTCAGGGCAAATAACTCCCATATCCATGCCTCATTTTGATAATAAGAAGCAAGGCGCTCACTACTCACAGCAACGGGTCCAGCATTGCCATCTGGGCGTAAACGTAAATCAATATCATATAATTTACCATGCGCTGTTTTAAGGCTCATCCAGTTTGTAATAAGCTGTGTTAATCGAATAAAGTAACTACTTATCCCAAGCGGTTTTGCACCATCAGAAACTAAGTCTAAATTACCTTCATATACAAAAATCAAATCTAGATCAGATTGAGCTGTTAATGTGCTGTTTGCTAATCTGCCAAGCAATATAATACCAAAGCTGGCATGTATTGAACCATAGCGTTTAGTAAAGTCTTTATGTGCAAGAAGCGATATTTGATGGAGACATTGATACGCAATAACGCTTCTGAAAATAGCAATTTCGGAGGCATCTGTTACGTCTTCTAACAAGTGAATGTCCGCTTGAAATTGCCAGCTTTTATTGCGTTTTCGAATAACATCAAGTGCCTGTTCAATTGACAGGTCAGATAGTTCAGAAGTGAGTGTTTCTTCAATAGATTTTGCATCTGGCAGTGTGCTGAAAAATTGATTTTCCAGAAGGTCATCAAACAAGTATGTGTTATAGCGAAGAATATCTGTTAATCTAGGGGCTTTAACAAGAATATTGGATAATAAGCGTACAAGAGATGGATTATTTTCAAGTAGAGCAAAAATTTGCACGCCTGCAGGTAGGCTTGAAATAATATCTTGAAAAGCAGAGAAGGCTGCATCTGGATAATCAGCATTGGCGATTTCAGATAACATTTTCGGGAGTAATCGTGTTAGATAAGCTCTTGCCCTTTCACTAGATGTTGCAGCAATGCCGCCATTTAACCAAAGTTGTATAATGGTTTGTATTGCTTTTGGGTTTTTAAAACCAAGATTGGATAACCATTCTTCGATTAATTCTGCATCCTGAGGTAAAGCTGCATCTGAGGTATGCTTATTATTATGACGAGACATCATTTGCTCTAATATTGGATGAGAAGCAGCCTCTTTTGTATAATTTTGCAAATCTCTAAGCGCATTTCTAAATTCGCTTGATGTGTTATAACCCATTAGATTAGCAAAAATTGCAAAATCTTCCTCATTTTGCGGAAGTTTGTGTGTATGAGAATCTCTTTGATATTGCAGACGATGTTCAACTCTTCGCCAGGCAAAATAGCTTTTATTTAACTTATTTGCCGTGCCAGCGTCAATCCACCCAGACTCCTCCAATGCACGCAAGGCAATCTGTGTATTATGCGTTCGAAGCGTATATGTGCGTCCACCTCCAAGTAACTGAAGAATATGGGTAATTAATTCAATATGACGAATGCCATAGGCACCTAGTTTTACATCATAACCAAAGAAATCATCTGGAATAGGTAAATGCCGAAGCCAATTCTGTAAATCTTCGATAACGCTATAATCAAGAGTGTTTCTCCAAATAAAGGGAGAAATTTTATGCAAAAATTCGTTAGCAAGTTGTATGTTTCCAGCAATCGGTCTAGCACGTATAAATGCTGCTCGCTCCCAAGAGCGGGCAATACTTTCATAATAAATAATGGCAGTATTCATATCTAAGCTAATAGCAGTAGCGCTTGGGTTTGGTCTTAGACGCATATCAATTCGCCAGCCACTTCCATCTTTTGTAGGAGTGGATAGCAAATAGATTAATCGTTGGCTCAGGTCGATAAATTGCTTGTTGGTATGATTTGGACCAGCGTTATGAAGAATTATCAAATCAAGGTCAGAAGAATAATTTAGCTCTCCTGCACCTAACTTTCCCATTGCAAGTATTGTCCAACCATTATCTTGGGACAGTTCAAGAGATTGCAGGCGTGATAAATATATTACGGTTTGATAAACAGCATTTTCAGCAACACAAGAGAGTAATGTGCAACTCTCATCGATGGAAATAGAGCCAAGCAGCTCGCCCATCGCAATTACATAATAAGATTGATGTTTGAAGTGTCTTAATGCTTTAAGCACATCATCTTCTGCTTTTAGGCAAGACATGTTCGCATCAAAAGTTTCTTTTATAAGATTAAGGCATGATGCCCAATTGCCGTTTAGAATATGATGCAGATATTCTGATGCATAAAATTGACTTAATTGTAGAAGATGGGGACAGGATGAAAAAATAGCTAAAACCGATTGATTATTTGCACAAAAGCTAAAATTTTCTATGTGGTGCTGTGCAGCCAATGATGAGCTGTTGCTAGTAAAGACAATTTCCTGTCTTTTTAGAAGTGATCTATAAGGTGCTTTTTGAGCTTGCTGCGACATTACATGGATCTCTTATTTTAGTTTTATATTTTCACTATCATCCTAGTTCTACTTTATTACTAACCTTCATTTTTTTTAAAAACTTAATATATCTGGTTGTTAGAACTATACTAGCAAGTGTTAAACCAGTGGCAATGCCAAACCAAATTCCATTTGGTCCTACACCAAATTTAAAGGCAAGAAGATATCCTGTAAATAATCCACCTCCCCAAAAGCAAATAAAGCCAATAAGGGCTGGAATAGCTGTGTCATTAATGCCTCTTAATATTGCAGATGCAATTGCCTGTGTGCCGTCAGCAATTTGAAAAAGGGCTGTAATTAGGAGGAATGGAATGGCAAAATTAGTTACTGATTGCAAAAGCGGGTCATCAGGTCGAAGAAACAGCTTTATCAAAGGTAAATGATATATGTAAATGAGAATGGTTACTGTGACCGTAACACAAACACCTAATATCATGGAGATTATACTTATCCTTGATACGGTTTGTATGTCCTGACTACCAGCTGCTCTGCCAATTAGAATAGAGCTTGCTTGTGCGATAGAAAGTGGGATCATAAAACAAATACCAGCAAATTGTGTTGCAATCGCTGTTGCAGCAAGTGCGGCGGTCCCAAAAACGCCCATCATAATCGAAGCCACGGCAAACATGCCCGTTTCTGACATGACCATCACCCCAGTAGGCATGCCTATTTTTAGAATTTTTTTGGTGATTTGCCAATCCATTACCCACAGACGCCGAAAAGGGTGAATTTGTTTAAATGGTTCGCTGAAACCAATGATTAGAGCCATAGACAAAGCACCAATAAAAAAGCTGATTGCAGTTGAAATTGCGATACCAGCAAGTCCAAGTGCTGGAATGTTAAAAATGCCAAATGTCAGTAATTCATTTCCTATAACATTGCATATTAAGGCAATGATAGCGCCAAGCATTTGTACATATGGTTTTCCATAAGCAGCTGAAAAAAAGCGCATAACAAGAAATAAAAACATCAAGGGCAGGGTAAATGCAGAAATTATCAAAAAGGGTGTTGCATGATTAACCAAAATGGGATCTTGCCCTAATATGGGTAGCAGCCAAATGCCAGCAATAATCGGGATAGCCATTATAAATCCAAATATAATTGCAACTGCCATTCCTTGTCTAAATACACGTCTCACTGTGGTTAAATCTTTGGCACCTAGTGCTTGTGATGTGAGAGAGGATATAACCACCAGCATGCCTAAGGCGAAGAAATAAAATGGCTGATAATAGCGAATCGCAAGCCCACCTGCCGCTAAATCAAAACTGCTTAGACGCCCCATAATCCATATGTCTGAAGTCATGATGCCAATTGAAATGAGCTGTGCTATTCCAAGGGGAAGTGCAAGCCGTACCACTCTGTTAAAGTCGTTTTTCCAATTAGCATCAATTTTGCTAATATACCTTAATTTCTTTGAGAACACTAAATAAGGACTTCCAAAAATATAAGCATTATGCTTAAACTGCCTCTATTTTTTTATAAATCATGCACTATATTTTAAAGATGAATTACTAAATAAAATAATGGGTGTAATTCTAAATTTAATGCCAGTATATGATATAATCGTCAATTAATAAAAATTAATTGTGTTTACTCTGTATGTTGCACCCCCATCAGACATGAATGAGATTGTAAATGGTTCGTTTTCTAAAATTTTTAATAACTAGGATAATTCCAGCATTTATGGTTCTTGGTTTATTCGTTGCTGGATTTATCTACCTTCAACGCACAAAACCTATTGTTGAACCAGTAGCGTTAGCAGAAAAAATCTGGAAGGTAGAAGTTAGTAAAGTCTTTATTGCGAATGCACAACCAGAATTCAGCTCATATAGCACGGTAAAGGCAATGCGACACGCAAACCTTCAGATGGCGGCTTTTGGCGAATTAGAGTATATTGCACCCAATTTTAAGGATGGTGCAATCCTCAAAAAGGGAGATGTTCTGGCAAGGTTAGATACCACACGGCAGAGACTTGCATTGGCATCTACAGATGCAAAAATAAAAGCTGAAGAAGTAAATATCACCTCTTTGCAAAAGCAGTCAGACCTTCGTTCGAGGCTTGTAAGTAGAGTACGTAAGATGAAAGCGCAAAATGCGGCAACAGATGCCAGTTTGGATGAAGCAGAGCTTGCGCTCGTAATATCTGAAAACCAGTTTGAACAAGCTAAGGCGCGATTGCAAGATTTAGAAATCCAGCGCAGAAACCAAATCAAAGATATTGAAGATGCAGAACTGGTTGCTCCTTTTACGGGTAGTCTTAGTGAGGTAAATATTGCGCTTGGGCAACAGGTAACAAACGCAACTTCTTTTGCTGTGTTGACTGAAATTAATGCAGCAGAGGTACCATTTGTGGTGCCAGCAGAACTATTTGTTAACGTATCATCACTGTTAAATACACAAGTCCAAGTTATTTGGAAAAGCGGAGAAGATGATGTCGCATCAGTGCCAGCCACTATAAAACGATATCAATCCCAAATAGATAAAACAGATGGGGGAGGTGTTTTATATGCAGAGCTCAATAATCAAGGTGATGTTTCTATACCTATGGGCGCATTTGTTGAGGTGATTTATAAAGGGCTAAATTTAGCTAACGTCGCGCTTATTCCTGAAACAGCACTGCATGCGGATAATCAAGTTTATACGGTGGTGGATGGGCGTTCTGTTGCAAAAAATATTGACATTAAATACAGAAGCAATGGCCTAATTTGGGCTAAGGGCGAGTTGCAGGAGAATGATCTTGTGATAGCTACCAGATTGCCAGGATTAGCAGCTGGTATGAAAGTGGAAATTTCTGAAATTATAGATTTGGATTAATGTAGATGTTTTCAGGTCTCATTAAGTTTTTTGTAACACATCGCACCGCAGCAAATATCTTGATGATTTTGATGTTGTTGATTGGTGTTTTATCTACAACACGCATTAACAAGCAATTTTTTCCAGATATTTCCATCGATGCCATTGGCATAACTGTTGCCTGGTCAGGGGCAACTGCTGAAGATGTAGACTCAAATATCGTTCAATCGTTGGAGCCTGAATTACGCTCGATAGATGGGGTTAAGTCTGTTAAGTCAACCTCTTTTGAGGGAAGAGCAACAGCCGTCCTTGAATTTGATTTTGGGACTGATATGCAAAAAGCATTATCTGATGTTGAAAATGCAATAGGGGCAGTTGATTTTCCAGATGAATCTGAAACCCCTGTCATTATTCAGGCTGCATTTGCAAGTGGTGTTTCCACTCTGACTTTGTATGGTGACGTATCCCTAGACGTTCTTCGCTTCCACTCTAAGCAAATTAAGGAAGAATTATTACGAGTTGGCGTAGATAAAATAAATATTATTGGTCTGCCAGAAGAAGAAATCATAATTGAAGTAAGAGAAAGCGAATTAGCGCGTCTTGGGCTGAATTTAACAGATCTATCGCAAGTGATTTCTGCGTCATCTATTGATATTCCAGCTGGAAGCTTCGCGGATGGTGCGTTGCGGGTTCGCTCTCTTGGAAAAAAATACAAAGCTGCAGATTTTGCGAATATCGAGGTTTTGGCAAGAAGTGACGGAAGCTCTGTATTGCTTGGTGATGTTGCCAATCTAAGAGATGATGTAAAAGATTCTTCTGTGCTTATTTTTCATGACTCTCTGCCAGCTGTTAATCTGTCTGTTCAACGTAGCAAAACAAATGACTCACTTGAAATTAATAAAGTAGTTCAAACGTATCTTGCCAGTAAGACAAAGACGCTTCCTGCCTCATTAACTTTGGCACAACATGGTGTGCAAGCTGACCTTATATCAGAGCGTATAGATTTAATGGTAACTAACGGAATTAGCGGACTGATTATTGTTTTGCTCGTGTTATTTTTGTTTTTGCCAGCACGAATTGCTTTTTGGGTTGCATGGGGAATTCCTGTCGCATTCATGGCCACATTTGGGGTAATGCTGCTTAGTGGACAGACGATAAATATGATATCTCTATTTGGACTTATTATGGCACTTGGGATTGTGGTAGATGATGCAATTGTTGTAGGAGAACATACCGAGTATCTTCGCACTAGCAGGTCACTTTCAGCCCAAGACGCAGCTATCCTTGCTGCAACACGCATGGGTGGTCCTGTGTTTTCATCCACCCTTACCACCATTGCTGCCTTCATTCCTTTATTTATTATTCAAGGGGTAATAGGCGCTGTAATTGTTGCAATTCCTGCTGTGGTATGTGCTGTGCTTGTTGTTAGTTTGATAGAATGTTTTCTGATTCTACCAACGCATCTTGCCCATGGTGGCGGCGATCCAACAAAACAGCCAAGCCGTTTTAGAAGAACTTTTGATTCAGGTTTTGATTATTTTAAGGAGCGGTTTTTTAGCCCCGTTGTGCGCATCTCTTTTCGTTTTAGGTATGTTACTTTTGCGGCAGCATTTGGGTTGTTGATTTTATCTATTGGCATGATGGCAGGTGGACGCGTTGGATTTGTTTTCTTTTCTTCACCAGAAGCAGATATAACATATGTTAATTTTACTATGGTGCCAGGATCTTCTGAAAATCAAACTATGTCGATGCTTAGCGAGATTGAAAGGGCGGTAACTGCAACAGAAGAAAAACTAACGAGTGGTGACAATGATATAATTGATTTTACATATAGCCAATTTGCTAAAATTGTATCTGAAGATGACACGGATACATCTGATAATGTTAGGCAAGGCTCTGTTTTTGTTAATTTAGTATCCGCCGATAAAAGAGATGTGCGTTCCCGTAATTTTGTAGAGTCTCTTAGAAATGAAATCTCTCCACAACCAGGATTAGATAGCCTACAGGTTCGTGCGCCAGAAGGGGGACCTCCTGGAAGAGATGTTGATATTCGAATTATGGGAGATGACCTAGATAAGCTAAAAATGTTAGCGCTGAAGACTACTGATATTGTAAAAAAACTCCCTGGCGTTACCGATGTTGTTGATAACATGGATTATGGGGCAGAGGAGCGTATTGTTTCACTTACGCCGCTTGGAAGAACGCTTGGCTTTACAACTCAGTCTATTGGTTTGCAAATCAGGTCTGCACTTGACGGAGCAATTGTACAAAAATTTGCCAGAGGAGATGAGGAAGTAACGGTTAGGTTGTCTCGTCCAGATAGCGAATTATTATATGATGATATAGGTCAATTTCAGCTCATTGATAATGCAGGAAACTATGTTGCCCTAGATGAGGTTGCTAAAATTGACAGTCGGCTTGGATTTGACATTGTTAGGCGACAGGATGGTTTTCGTGAAATTGCTATTTTAGGTGATTTGGATGAGGCAGTTCTTAATACGTCTCAATTTGTTGAAGCAATGGAAAAGTCGGAAGTGCCAAAATTAATTTCTGACGCTGGTTATAGCTATCGCTATGGCGGCAGAAACCAAGAACAGGACGAAACTTTTGCAGATATGCAGGTTGGCGCTGTTCTGGCACTCGTATCAATTTATGTTATTCTGGCATGGGTTTTCTCTAGCTGGTCTCTGCCACTTTCAGTCATGGTTATAATTCCATTTTGTTTAATTGGCGCAGTTTTTGGTCATTATATAATGGGGCTAAGTCTGAATATTTTATCTATGTTCGCGATAATTGCGTTAGCAGGAATCGTTGTTAATAACTCGATTATTTTGGTGGTAACAATTGAACGACGTAAATTAGAATTAGAAAATGATGAATATTTGTTGGAAAATGCAGTGGTGCGGGGTGCGATGGATAGATTAAGACCAATGCTATTAACGTCACTTACCACGATTGGCGGTTTATCAGCGCTTATGTTTGAGACGTCGATGCAAGCGCAGTTCCTTATCCCAATGGCGACTACCATTACCTTCGGACTTGCTGTTACTAGTGTACTTGTTCTGTTTGTAGTGCCTGCGATGATCGGAGTTACGAATGATTTTGGCAGGTTAATTAGGAGCGCATTATTGTTTTTTGGCTATAAAACTAGCTCGCAGATAGATGCTAGCCTTGCTAGGAAAGACTAAAATATCTGGATTAATTACCGTCAAGAACTATTGCTAAAAACCCCTATAAATCTGATAGTAGCTGTTCTAGTTGAATCAAAGCCGTTGGGGCGGTACACTTTCTATAGTTAAAGCTGAAAGAACAAATTTAATGTCAAATGGTGATGGTCAATCCACGAATTCAGGCAAATCGTCAAAGGGGGCCAAAAAGGGTGTTTCCGGCAGGTCCTATAAGACCGCAGCGGGGCTTACCAAACGACCAAAAAAAATGCGGGGTCGTAAATTATCATCGCAACGCTGGTTAACAAGACAGCTTAATGACCCCTATGTTTCTCAGACACAGGAGAGGGGACTTCGTTCAAGAGCAGCCATAAAGCTTGAGCAAATGGATGATAAACATAATTTCTTGAAACCCCATATGAAAATTGTAGATCTTGGGTGCGCACCAGGTGGATGGTTGCAAGTGATTGTTAAGAGATGTCGAATTGAAGCTGGGATAGGCGCAGTTGTTGGAATTGACTTGCTTGAAACAGACCCAATCATCGGAGCAAAAATACTGCAAGGTGACATTCATGATCCAGAAATATTAAATGAGATAAAATCGCTGCTTAATGGGCGTGCAGATGTCGTGTTATCTGATATGGCGGCGGCAACCACGGGACATCGGTCAACAGACCATCTAAGGACCATGGGGCTTCTGGAGATTGCCATTGACTTTGCAGATGAAGTGTTAAGTGAGGGAGGCGTGTTTCTTGCGAAAGCATTTAGAGGCGGGGCAGATAAAACATTACTTGAACTTTTGAATGAACGGTTTGAGAAAGTAAAACACCTAAAACCTGCTGCAAGTCGGGTTGAGTCAGTTGAAACTTATTTGCTTGCTACTGGTTATCATAAGTCAGAATAAAAATATTTGAATTTTATTAGATTTTCCAGTCTGGCTTTTTCTGATTGAAACGCGTATGTTCTGCCTCATATTACAGCAATAAAGGAGCGCGTTAAATGTCACAAAATGATACATTACAAATTGCTGGTAGACAAATTTCAGATGCGCTTACATTTGATGATGTTTTGCTGCAGCCAGGCTATTCAGAAATATTGCCAGGCGAGACGAATATTTCAACTCAGTTAACACGTAACATTAAATTACATCTACCTCTTATTTCAGCGGCAATGGATACTGTAACAGAGAGCAAATTAGCGATTGCAATGGCACAAGCTGGCGGCATTGGTGTTTTACATAAAAATTTTACAATCGCAGAACAGGCAAATCAAGCACGCTCGGTTAAACGGTTTGAGGCAGGAATGGTGGTTAATCCACTTACAATTAGCCCAGATAAAACTTTGGGTGAAGCCTTGGAGATAATGCGAAGCAATCAGATTAGCGGCGTTCCAGTAGTCAAAGAAGGTAATTTTCTAGTGGGTATCTTGACTAACCGAGATGTACGCTTTGCCACCGATATGGGTAAGTCGGTTGCTGATTTAATGACAAAAGAGGTGATTTCGGTTACCGAAAAATCAAGTGCAGAAGAAGCAAGAGGGCTGTTGCATCACCATAGAATTGAGAAGCTGGTTGTGGTAAATAATCAAAATCAATGTATCGGTCTTATTACAGTCAAGGATATTGAAAAAGCTGAAAACCATCCTCTTGCTTCTAAGGATAGCTCTGGTCGATTGCTGGTAGCAGCTGCCACAGGAGCAGGAAATGCTGGAGTAGAAAGAGCAGAAGCATTAATTGCAGCAGGTGTGGATGTAATTGTGGTAGATACAGCACATGGACATTCCCAATCTGTTTTGTCTACAGTTAAACATATAAGGCATCTGTCTAACGATATTCAAATCATAGGCGGAAATATAGCAACTGCTGAGGGAGCACAGGCTTTGATAGATGCAGGTGTAGA
>JABJAN010000009.1 GCA_018666135.1 Alphaproteobacteria bacterium
CGTAGGAGTCTGGGCCGTGTCTCAGTCCCAGTGTGGCTGATCATCCTCTCAGACCAGCTACCGATCGTAGCCTTGGTGAGCCATTACCTCACCAACAAGCTAATCGGACGCGGGCACCTCCTTCTGCGGCGGACCTTTCCCCCGTAGGGCGTATGTGGTATTAGCGTTCGTTTCCAAACGTTATCCCACTCAGAAGGGCAGTTACCCACGCGTTACTCACCCGTGCGCCACTCTATAAATAGCGTTCGACTTGCATGTGTTAAGCATGCCGCCAGCGTTCATTCTGAGCCAGAATCAAACTCTTAAGTTAAACTGAATATGCGCAAATACATGCCATATTCCTAAAGCCCACTTATGTTAGTCTTTTTCAAAGCTAAATACTGCATTTAAAAAAATACAATAAATAATCAATTATTCCAAGATTCACGTAAGCGGACATATTTGACAAAAACGATTACTCGTCTATCAGACATCGCCGCCCGCGAATCCCTTCCTATCTCTTACATTTTCAAACAGCCGAAGCAAAAGCTTCCAAAATTTTTTCCTCTCAGTTAGAGAGAGTAGCGGTTTATAGGACTGATTTAAGAACATGTCAAACATAAAAAACTGTTTTTTAATATTTTATTATTGTTTTTTCCAACATCCAGAGATCGAGATATAATCCATCCCAAATCATGTATATTTTATAATTAAATTAGGTTTATGCCTGTCATAATGTAATTATTAAAAATATTTTAAATTTAGAGTCAGATTAGAATTAGAATGCGATTATATGCCATCTGATTGCACTTCACTCACTATCAGAAAATGCTACTTGTAGCCTATCTAACGCCGAATCTAACATTTGTAGTGGCATCGCAATATTAAAACGCATGAATCCCTGCCCACCAGTGCCGAAAACCTCCCCATGGCTGGCAATTACTTTGGATTTTTCTTCTATTTTTTTCTTATAGTCAGACAGGCTCAGATTCAAAGAGCGATAGTCAACCCAAGCAAGATAAGTTGATTCTAAAGGCATTGATGATAATCCATATATTTGGTTGATTCGCGAATCAAATAAAGCCTTGTTTTTTTCAAGATATATTAACAGCTGGCCAAGCCATTTTTCACCCTCATTATAAGCTGCTTTAGTCATAGCAACACCAAAGCTATTTGGAGATATTGCAAGCGCCTGAAGAACATCGTCAAACTGTTTACGAAGTTTGGTGTCTTGGATAATGACATTACCTGTATGCATTGACGGTATATTAAATGTTTTCGAAGCTGAAGTTAGGGTTACAAGATACGGCTTCGCAGACGGAACAGCTTTTTCAAATGGGCGATGTGTGTATCCGCTATATACCAAATCATGATGTATCTCATCTGAAACAATCAGCAAATTATGTCTTTGTGCAAATAAGGCTGCCTCCTCTAATTCTTTAGCACTCCACACACGACCACCTGGATTATGAGGGGAACATAATAAAAGCATTTTCTCATTGCCTGTCAGATATTCTGCTGTGGCTTCAAAATCCATTTGATATTTGCCGCTAGCATTTTTTACCAAAGGCGATTCTATAATCTGTCTTCCTGAGGCGCGAATGATTCGTGAGAATGCGTGATAAACAGGAGTAAATATTACAACACCATCTCCTGGATTAGTAAAAGCCTGTATTAAAAGCGCTATTGAATTGACGGTGCCATGAGTAGATGAGAGTGATTCTGGGTGAATATGCCACTGGTGGCGTCGCTCCATCCACCCGCAGATTGCCTGTCTATATTCGTCATCTTCGCGGCTATAGCCATAAATACCATGCTCTGCTAGCTGGCTAATACACTTTATAACAGCCTCTGGTGCCTGAAATTCCATATCAGCAATCCACATTGGAATTGCTTCATCTGGTAAAACACCATAAGCAGATGGCAATGAATCCCACTTAACTGAATTAGTACCAATTCGATTATGTATCTTGTCAAATTGCATAGATTAACCCTTATCTGAAAATTGCATTTATGCTCTTAGCAAAATTTAAAAACTAAAATTAAACAATACATGCTTTAAGTCACTATTAAATTGTGAATAATTATTCAGGAAATTTAGTAAAATAGGCGGAAAAATAAAATGAGACAATCAATTTTAATCACAGGGTGTTCAAGTGGTATTGGTCTTGATTGCGCCTTAAAATTTAAACAAAATGACTGGCTAGTTATAGCCTCCTGCAGACGGCCACAAGATGTGGAATTATTAAAAGCGTCTTATAATCTTGAAACAGTTCATATTGACTATGAAAAACCTGAAACAATCCATAGCGGCTTTAAGGCAGCGCTTGCCCTAAGTGGGGGCAAGATAGATGTTCTATTTAATAATGGTGCTTATGCTATTCCTGCGGCAGTTGAAGACTTACCAACAGATGCTTTGCGTTCTCTTTTTGAGGCTAATTTCTTTGGCTGGCACACATTAACACGCCTAGCACTGCCTATAATGTTCAAACAAAAATCAGGGAGAATTATCCAAAATTCATCTGTTTTAGGGTTTGCTGCCATGCGATTTAGAGGCGCATATAATGCAAGTAAATTCGCACTGGAGGGTCTCACTGATACATTACGGCTTGAGCTTGAAGGAAGCGGTGTAAAAATTATTTTAATTGAACCAGGCCCTATCAGAACTAAAATCAGAGAAAATGCGTTTGCTCAATTTCAAAAATGGGTGCCATGGCAAAAATCACGACAACGTTCTATTTACCAAACTGAACTAATTCCCCGTTTATCTGCGCTAAACCCACCAAAAGATATGTTTGAGTTATCCGCATCTGCTGTAAGTAACGCTGTGTGGAAGGCAGCCACTTGCAAGACACCTCACACCAGATATCGGATTACTTGGGCGACAACATTAATGATGATTACCAAACGACTATTTCCAACCAAATTTGCTGACTATATTTGCAAACGCTTTTAAATATAACGCTATAAAAAAAACCTACATGACATGACATCACGTTCAATAGCCTTGAAGTTTAATAAGACTGCATCCAGTCAAGAGATTTATCTGTTTCTCCAGCTGGTATATATTCAGCACCAAAATATCCAGAATACCCATCTGCTAGCAACTCCGCAAATAACTCAGAATAAGAAAAAGAGTTGTAATTTGGCTCATTTCGATTAGGAAAAGCAGCGAATTGTATATGAAAAATGTTCTTCTTTAGCAAAGAATATGCCTCTAAAAGACCTGTTTTAGAGCCTGTCATATGAAGCATATGAAAGCAGTCGAACATAACGCCTAATTTGCTAGAATTCACTTTATTTATTACCTCAATTGCGAGCTGTGGCTCAGACATAAAATATCCTGGCACTGAATTAGTATTAATTGGCTCAATTATCACCTGTATTTTCGTATCTTTTACCTTATTCAGCGCATAATCAATATTCTGACATAATGTATCAAGCGCAGCAGAAGAAGAAGTAATACCTGAAACCAAATGTATATAAGCTGCATTTGCCTCAGCTGCATAATCTATCGCTTGATCAATAGCTTGCCTTGCTTGATGTGTAGCCTCTGGCAGTGCTGATAGACCAAATTGTCCTTGCTCACCTTTCGCTGTATTTATGGCAAGCAATGGAATCGATGCATCTTCACATGCTTTTCTTATCTGCCTTGCTGGAATATTATATGGTCGCTGGCATTCCACTGCAGAAAAACCTGCCTCTGCTGACCTAGCTATCGCCTCTGTAAGCTTATATTCTGTAAATAAATAGCCTAGATTTGCTGATAATGCATAAGCTCCCACCTCACTTCTCCTATTTTTGATTTGTGAATCGATTTAGTTAAAATTGTTTTTATTTTAAAGATCAGTTATTAGCTGTTTAATGCTATTTAATCTTACATGAGATCAGGGGATGCTATCAATGCGATATGTTCATACTATGGTTAGAATTAAAAATCTTGAGGAATCACTCCAATTTTATTGCACCAAATTAGGGCTTATTGAAACCAGTAGATATGATTCAGAAAAGGGTCGATTTACTAATGTGTTCTTATCCGCACCTAAGGATACCACTTCTGTAAAGCAAAATAGAGCGCCAGAATTAGAGCTTACCTATAACTGGGATCCCGAAGATTATGTAGGTGGCAGAAACTTTGGTCATCTTGCATACCGTGTAGATGACATTTACCAGACCTGTCAGGATTTAATAGATAAAGGGGTTACTATCAACCGCCCACCTCGTGATGGCTATATGGCATTTATAAAATCTCCTGATGGTATTTCCATAGAACTCCTTCAAGAAGGAGAAAAACAACCTATTCAAGAACCGTGGCAATCTATGCCTAATATAGGAAATTGGTAGAAGATATGGCGCCTATAAAGATAGTCCAATTCCCTTATCTTTCTGATAATTATGGTATCTTATTGCATGATGAAGATTCACAACAGACCATAGCAATTGATGCTGGTGATGCAGATGCCTATAATCACATACTTCAATCTAGGGGCTGGATTTTATCGCAAATTTGGGTCACCCATCATCACTGGGACCATACAGACGGTATAAAAGAACTTTATCAGCGATGGAAATGTGAGGTGATTGGGCCAAAAGCACATTCGCAAGCGCCAATCGCACATTTATCACATGGCCTGAGAGCAGGTGATACATTACAATTTGGAAACTCGCTCGTTCAAATTTTGCATACACCAGGTCATACTCTGGATATGATAAATTATTATTTTCCAGAAGAAAAAATCCTGTTTTCAGGGGATACCCTATTTTCACTTGGCTGTGGCAGAGTTTTTGAAGGTGATATGGACATGATGTATCACAGCTTATGCCAATTTTTGACCCTACCAGATGATATATCTATTTACTGTAGTCATGAGTACACAAGAGCGAATGGTCGTTTTGCCTTAACTGTTGATGCTGAAAATCAGGATCTTATCTCTCGCATGAGTGAGGTTGAAAAATTGCTTGATGCTGGACAGCCAACTATTCCAACGAATTTAGGCATTGAGAAAAAAACAAATCCGTTTCTCCGCACCTCTGATTCTTCAATAAGAAAAAAACATGGCTTAGAAAACGCCAGCGCAAGTGACGTTTTTGCAGCTCTTAGAACAGCTAAAGATAACTTCTAATTTATATATTATTACCTATTTTTAGGTATTACCTATTTTTAGGCGAAAAAATTTTACGATAATAATTCGTTTTTATCTGCTTTTCTTTGCTCAGACTTCTTTTTACGCATTTTGATAATCTGTTTTGATTTACCTTGTGTTAAACAATCAGGACAAACACATTTCCCTGCTAGGTCAAAATTCTGTCTTAGGTTTGGAAGATTATAGCACCAACATGCCTTTTCAGTATTAGATCCACATTGAAATTTTGTGCCACACTCATCACATTGCAAGAGACTCATGCCACTTCCCTTTTTATCTGCAGTGAAGGTTTGTCAGTCAAGTATCATATTTTATGAAAAAGCGATAAATATATTTCTAGTTTCTCGCCGCTTTTTTTCTTTCATGCGACATAAGATATTGTTTGCGCAATCGCAAATTCAATGGGGTTACTTCAAGCAGCTCATCCTGATTCAAATAAGCCATCATATCCTCAAGAGAGAGATGACGTGGGGGTGAGAGGGTAACCGCATCATCGGTTCCTGAGGCGCGCACATTTGTAAGTTTTTTGCCTTTTAAAACATTTACTTCAAGATCATTATCCCGGTTATGCTCACCCACAATCATGCCCATATAAACAGGCGTTTGATGAGAGACGAACATATCTCCTCGTTCTTGAAGATTAAACAAAGCATAGGCAACAGCTTGCCCTGTATCATTGGATATTAAAACCCCATTTCTACGCCCTGCAACATCCCCCTTATATGCAGCATAGCTATGAAACAAGCGATTGATAACCCCTGTGCCACGCGTATCTGTAAGGAACTTACTTTGAAAGCCAATAAGACCGCGCGAAGGCGCAAGGAAAGTCAATCTAGTTTTACCAGCGCCAACTTCGCGCATATCTGCCATTTCAGCTTTTCGACGATTCAGAGAGTCAATAACGGTGCTTGAATATTCTGTATCTACATCAATGATAACCTCTTCAATAGGTTCAAGCCGCTGTCCATTTTCTTCACGATATAACACTCTTGGACGAGATACGGTGAGCTCAAACCCTTCTCGGCGCATAGTTTCTATCAATACACCAAGTTGCAATTCGCCTCTTCCGCCAATTTCAAATGAATCCTTATTATCACTCTCAGCAAAGGTAATTGCTACATTTGTTTCTGCCTCTGCTAATAAGCGTTGGCGAATCATGGTTGATGTAACTTTTTTGCCTTCTTGACCTGCAAAAGGTGAATCATTCACCGTAATTGTAACCGACATTGTAGGCGGATCAATGGGGGTTGATTTAAGAGGCTCTTTTAGTTCTGCATTACATATTGTATCTGCAACAGACGCTTTGGTTAAACCTGCAATACAGATAATGTCTCCCGCTTCAACTCTATCTACTGGCACTCTGGTAGTGCCTTCAAAATGCATTAATTTTGTTAACCGACCAAGTTCTATAACGCTACCATCAAGTCCGATTGCTTTTACTTGGTCATTCATTTTAGCCGTGCCTTGCACAACTTTACCAGTTAAACACCTACCCAAGAACTGATCTGAATCCAGCAAAGTTGCAAGCATAGCAAAAGGGGCTTGTAAATCCTGACTTGGCGCTGGGACGTGCTCTATTATAAGATCCAATAATGGCTTGAGAGAGATGCGTTCATCATCTAATTCACGCACACACCAGCCATTTCTTCCTGATGCATATAGAATCGGAAATTCAAGCTGTTGTTCATTTGCATCAAGTGCAACAAATAAATCAAATACCTCATCTACCACCTCTTCAGCGCGGCTATCTGGTTTATCAACCTTGTTAATAATCACAATTGGTTGCAAACCAAGGGCAAGAGCTTTACCTAAAACAAATTTTGTTTGCGGCATTGGACCCTCGGCAGCATCGGTCAACAAAATAACACCATCCGCCATATGAAGTACACGCTCTACCTCACCGCCAAAATCAGCGTGCCCAGGTGTATCAATAATGTTAATTCTAACATCTTGCCAACGAATAGAAGTTGGCTTAGCAAGGATAGTGATCCCTCTTTCTTTTTCAAGATCCCCCGAATCCATCAAGCGCTCTGTTACAGATTGGTTTTCACGAAACATTCCAGACTGCTTCATAATCGAATCAATTAATGTTGTTTTACCATGATCAACGTGAGCAATAATGGCAATATTGCGTAGTTCTTGAGTCATTTTAAAGGAGTCCTTAGAAAAGAAAAATATAAAACCTGTGTCCTATAGGTTTCTTGCTATAAAAGAAACGAAAATATGCTTATTCTGGAATTTTTTCTAATAAGGTGATACCAGACTGTTGCATTGCCTCAAGCTGATGAGCAAGAGAACCATCTAAATCGATGGCTCGGCAGGCAGGTAAAACCACATGAACATCAAAATCAAGACGTGCTGCATCAAGTGCTGAATATGCAACACAGTAATCTGTTGCAAGACCTGCAAGATATAGTGTTTGAATGTTTTTGGCACGTAACCAGCCATCAAGACCAGTGACGGTGCGACCATCATTTTCAAAAAAAGCAGAATAGCTATCTATTTCACTTCGAAATCCTTTACGAATAATCGTTTGAGCAGCCTGGCTATTTAATTCTGGGTGAAACTCTGCTCCGACACTATTTTGAATACAGTGATCTGGCCATAGAGTTTGCTTACCATACGGCATTTCTATAACAGAAAATGGCTGTTTTTCTGCATGGGAGCTTGCAAAACTCGAATGATCTTTTGGATGCCAATCTTGGGTTAATACACTATTTTCAGCCCGCTTTATTAACTGATTAATCGGATGCACAACCAAATCACCTTGTTCAACTGCTAATGCACCCCCAGGGCAAAAATCTAATTGTACATCAATCACCAACAAACACGCATTATTTGCTGCAATTGTTTTATTTTTAGAATTCATTGTGGTGTTCCTTCATCCATAGCTTTTGACCAATGGTGCCTGCATAAAGATATATATTTATCATTACCACCAATTTCAATTTGGGCGCCATCCTTAATCACCGTTCCGTCATCAGATTGACGAATCACCATGGTTGCTTTTTTGCCACAATGACAGATTGTGCGAATTTCTCTAATATCGTCCGCAATCGCTAGCAATTCTGCTGAACCTGGGAATAGCTTTCCTTGAAAATCTGTTCGCAGACCGTAGCACATAACAGGCAGACCAAGCTGGTCAGCAATTTTAGCCAATTGCCATACCTGTTCTTTTGATAAAAACTGAGCTTCATCTACCAACACACAAGCACGCTTATTGTTTGAATGAGAGGTTTCTATTAATGACCAAAGGTCGGTATCTTCGCGAAAGGTAAAGGCGTTCGCATCAATACCAATTCTAGACGAGATAACACCTGGACCGCTGCGGGTATCAAGCTTAGCAGTAAGCAGTAGGGTCTGCATTCCTCGTTCTTGATAATTATGCGATGCTTGTAATAAAATTGTGGATTTGCCAGCATTCATCGCAGAATAAGAAAAATATAGTTTTGCCAATTTAATACTCTTTTTTGCTTATTTCCAAAACCCCTGAGTACGCCAAAGATGTCAAACTACACGCTATTTAGCAATATTCAGGATCGCTAAAAGATAGATATTTTTAAAATTTTTTTATATTTTTATCTTCATATGTTATTCAACTTGAGAATAACCACAAAAAATGGATACCATTTTTCATGACACATGTAACCGAACTAGAACATCCCATCGTTAGTCACAAACTCGCTATCTTAAGAGACGAGAATACATCTTCACCTGATTTTCGAAAAACCTTGATGGAACTTGGCAATATAATGAGCTGGCCTGTTTTTTCCCATTTAAATGTTACACCTACACAAGTAAAAACGCCTATGGAGCATACAACTCAGTCTGTTCTTGTAAAACCATATCCGTGTATTGTCTCTATATTACGTGCAGGAAATGGCATGGCAGACGCATTTTCAGCAAGCCTACCAGAAGCACCAATTGGGTATATAGGTATGCAGCGTGATTCAGATACTCATATTGCAGAGCCTTATTTTAAAAAGCTGCCTGACCAAATAGAAGAGCGGCAGATAATTTTAGTCGACCCAATGTTAGCAACAGGGAGTTCTGCAAGTCAGGCTGCCGGTTTTTTAAAAAAAGACGGTGCTAGAAAAATATTATTTGTTTGTTTAGTTGCTGCGCCAGAAGGTATTGAATATTTTCATCAGCAACATGCCGACATTCCGATAATTACAGCTGCGCTAGATCGAAAATTAGATGAAAACGCCTATATTCTGCCTGGGCTAGGTGATGCTGGCGATCGAATTTACGGCACTGAATAGATGTTCTTATTTTGCTAATAATAAACAGGATTAAGGCACCCAAAAATAACGAATAGCTAGAACCATAACTATTAAATTATTTAGATTAAGTGTTTAAATTATCTGGCCCAAAAGAGGCTGGCAATAATTCTTCTAATAAAAATCGCCTTGCAAATGCTAATTCGTTACAGATTAAAATTTCTGTTTGGGGATTGGCAAATTCTCTTATTCTCTGCCTGCATCCTCCACAAGGTGTACATAACTCTACCCCAGCTCCACTAACTGCAATTACCTTTATTTGCTGCCCGCCTGCTGCAATCATCGCTGATATTGCGCCAGCCTCTGCACAGCTTCCTTGAGGATAGGCTGCGTTTTCAACATTAACGCCTAAATGAATATTATCAAATTCATCTAATATTGCTGCTCCAACCTTGAATTTTGAATAGGGCGCATATGCATTATGTCTGGCTGATATAGCTGCTTTGCATAAACGCTGGTCAATTTGCCTGAGCATCTTGAATTATCGCTCCTTAATATAGGGCTGTCCAATTGCGCGTGGCGGCGAGACACCCCCAATAAAGCCAGCAAGAAGCACAACTGTTAAAACATAAGGCAGCGCAAGCAGAAGATCGGATGAAATTTCACCTATAATAGGGAATTCTGCACCTTGTACTCTGGCAGCAACCGCTTCTAAAAATCCAAACATCAAACAGGCAAATAAAGCTGGCACAGGCCGCCATTTTCCAAAAATCATTGCAGCTAATGCGATATACCCTTTACCAGCCGTCATTTCTTTAACAAAACCAGCCCCTGTTGCCGTAGATAAATAAACCCCTGCTAGACCACATAAAATACCCGCAATTATGATCGCTTGGAATCGCATTTTGGACACCGAAATACCAGCAGAATCAAGCGCTTCTGGCTTTTCCCCAACTGCACGGAGCCTTAAACCAAAGGTCGTTTTAAACAAAATATAATAGGTTATGCCAACACTAGCCAATGCAAGCCAGACAAGAATGTTGTGGCCTGAAATCAGCTCTTTATAAACAACACCCAAAATAGGAATGTTATCTGCAAAATATTGTGCAAACGGTAATTCAATTGAATTAAATCTTGCGCTTTTAGGCAGTGTTGGGGTTTGTCCACCCTGTCTGAATAAAGCGATGCCAATTATAACAGTCAGACCTGAGGCAAGAATATTTATAGCAAGCCCAGAAATAACCTGATTTCCGCGATGAATAATACAGGCAAATCCATGAATTAAACTGGCTATTATAGATACAATAATGGCAGCAATTGCGCCCAGCCAAGGAGACCCTGTTCCATAAGCAACTGCCGCAGCCACGAAAGCAGCCATTAACATTTTTCCCTCAAGAGAGATATCAATTATACCAGAACGCTCTGAGAATATACCTGCCATTGCCCCTAATATAAGAGGCGTTGCAACCCTTATGCTTGAATCTAATGCAAGGAGAAACTGAAACCAAAAATCAGCCATTTTCTGGCTCCTTCTGTCCTTTATTCGCTAAAAATATGCGCTCCAAAAACGGATTGAACATATAGGCTAAGGCACCAGAAAATAAAATAATCAGACCTTGAATCATTATCACCATATCACGTGTTATTGTCTGAAATTCAAAATCAAGCTCAGCGCCTCCTTGATATAAAGCGCCAAAAAGAAGGCTAGCAAAAATAATTCCTACAGGATGATTACGCCCCATTAAGGCTACAGCAATTCCTGTGAATCCGTACCCAGAAGTAAAATTTAAAATTACTCTATGTTGAACTCCTAAAATTTCGTTCACAGCCATCATCCCTGCCAGCCCGCCTGAGATAGCCATAACTAATATAATAATCCATTCAGGTCTGTATCCTCCATAAGCAGACGCTTTGGTGCTAAATCCAGTTGCCCTAATGCGGTATCCAAACCTGGTTCGCCAAATCAGCACCCAGACAGCAAAACAGCATAATAACGCAAGCACAAATGATAAATTTAATGGCGATCGTGCGACAGAAAAACCCATGCTATTTAATATCTGATGTATTTTAAACAACATCACGCCATCAGCAAAAGATACTGTCTCTGGCGACATTTGGTTTGGCGCCATTAACAAGCCTGCAAGCAACCAAATCATTATCGAAGACGCAATAAAATTAAACATTATGGTGGTAATAACAATATGGCTACCACGTTTTGCTTGCAAATAGCCTGGGATTACGCCCCAAATTGCTCCAAAAATTGCTGAGCCTATAATAGCCAAAAGAATAACTATTGGTACAGGAAGAATACCGCCCAAACCCAGGGCAACAAGACCTATACCAAGCCCCCCCATAGCTGCCTGCCCCTCACCACCGATATTAAACAACATTGCGTGGAAAGCGACAGCAACCGCAAGACCAGTGAATATAAAATTGGTTGTATAAAACAGGGTATAACCAAGACCGCCCTTATAGATAAATGCTCCTTTGAGCATAATTGATAAGGCTGTAAATGGGTTTTCTCCAATGATAGCGATAATAATGCCAGCAACAAATAAGGCCGTCAGAAGATTCAATAATGGAATAACTAGAATATCTACATATGCTGGGAGTCGAGAGGCTTGCATTTTTACACACCCTTTTCTGCAACATTTAGCGTCATGCCAGCCATCATCTTGCCAAGCATGGGTTTTGTAGCATCCTGCTTATTTACAGTTCCTACTACCTCGCCTGCATTCATCACCATAATCCTATCAGACAGACTTAAAATTTCTTCTAATTCTACGGAAACAACGATTATGGCACAGCCACTATCGCGCATGCTAATTAACGTATTATGAATAAATTCAATTGCGCCAATATCAACACCTCGTGTTGGTTGCCCTACCAAAAGTACTTTTGGCATAGAAGATATCTCACGTGCTAGGATAAGTTTTTGCTGATTACCACCTGAAAACTGGCTACTTAATAAGGTAGGGTTTTGTGGTCTAACATCAAATGAGTCCATTAATTGGGCGCAATATGTCCGATTAATATTTGGATCTGTTAATAATTTTACTCCAAGATTTGGGCTTTTCTCATAACCCAAAATGGCAGACTCAAAAGCTTGAAATTGCAGTATTAGCCCCTCTGCATGTCTATCTTCTGGTACATGAGCAACCCCTAATTGCCTTACTTTTTGTGGGTCAGCATGATGTGTTGCGTCGAATAATTCTTCTGCTATTTTAAATTGACCTGCTGCTGGCTGTATAATACCAGATAGAACAGATAATAGCTCTGACTGACCATTGCCTGAAATTCCCGCAATTCCCAATATTTCGCCTGCATGAAGGTCAAAGGAAACGTTCTTTAAGCTATCAAAACCCCGTTTATCGGTAACAGATACCTTTTCTGCAGATAACGCTATATGCTTTGGGTTTCCCTTTGGATATTGTATATTTACAAGAACAGACCTGCCTACCATTTGTTCTGCAAGCCATTCTGAATTCGTCTCTTTTGTTTTTGTATGAGCTACTAATTTTCCTTGACGCATAACTGAAACGACATCTGTGATAGCCATAACCTCGTGTAATTTATGGGTAATCAGTAATATAGTCACACCCTCCGATTTTAGGGCATTTAATATCTCAAAAAGTCTTTCTGTTTCCTGCGGCGTTAGCACACCAGTTGGCTCATCTAAAATCAATACTTTAGCGCCACGATACAAAGCTTTTAAAATTTCTATTCTTTGCTGAATACCAACAGGTAAATCTTCTGTAATGCTATCAAGGTCAACTTCCAGACCATATGTTTGCGAAAGCTCTTTTAATTTTTTGCGTGCTGCATACAACCCAGATTTAAGACCCTTCTTACCTTCAGAGCCAAGAATTATATTCTCTAATGCTGTAAAATTTGGCACCAGCATAAAATGCTGATGAACCATGCCAATACCAAGGCTAATTGCATCAGATGGTTGCTTAAATGACACAGGAGTTCCAGCAACTTTAATCATCCCGCTATCAGGCTTATAAAACCCATATATAATCGACATCAGCGTTGATTTACCAGCCCCGTTTTCACCAATAATGCCGTGAATAGTACCTCTGGTTACATCCAAACTAATTGCATCATTAGCCTGCACTGGTCCAAAAGACTTACAGATATCTATCAATGAAATAGCAAACGGCGACGATTCGTCGCCGTTTTTTATAATATGTTCTCTTTTCACCTTATTAATCTTATCTAACACTTAAATTAATAAGGACAGGTCTGATCTGTTAAATAGTCATGGACCGTTACTGAACCAGAAAGGATTGCTTCCCTTGCAGCTTCTAAAGCTGATTTAATATCTGCTGTAATTAAGGATTCATTATTCTCATCTAATGCCCAGTCAACACCGCCTTCTGCGATACCAAGCGCTTTAACACCAGAAGTGAATTTCCCATTTTTAGCATCCATGAATGTCTCATATGCAGCAACGTCAACACGTTTTAGCATTGATGTTAATACAGAACCTGGTGCTAGCCCATTTTGATTTGAATCAACACCAATAGCAAGCTTTCCTGCATCTGCTGCTGCCTGAATAACACCAACCCCAGTTCCGCCAGCTGCATGATACACAACATCTGCACCACGATCTATCTGGCTTCGTGTTAGTTCAGCGCCTCTGGCAGGGTCATTCCAAGCAGAAGGTGTTGAGCCTGTCATATTTTCATATATATCCGCATTTGGTAGGACAGATTTTACACCGCCAACATATCCACATGCAAATTTGCTAATCAGACCTATGTCTTGACCACCAACAAATCCAACTTTACCTGTTTTTGTTGCCTTTGCTGCAGCAATACCCACAAGATAAGAGCCCTCATGTTCTTTAAATACATATTGACGTAAGTTTGGGGCATCTAACCAGCCAACATCAATGATTGAAAATTGAACATTTGGGTTTTCAGCTGCAACTTTTGAAATCGCATCTGCCTGTGCAAATCCAACACCAAGAACAACAGTCGCACCCTTGTCAACCATACGGCGCATAGCCTGCTCACGCTGGGTTTCGTTAGTAACTTCAAATTCCATTACTTCGATGCCTGTCTCTTCGGTAAATTTCTTTACCCCGTTCCAGACACCCTCGTTAAAGGATTTATCAAATTTGCCGCCCATATCAAAAACAACAGCCGGCTTAAAACTTACAGTCTCTTTTTTATCTTCAACCTGCATATCAAGATTGAAAATAATAACTGCCGCCACCACAATGACGCCAACTATTAATAAAAGATTATTTCGTGACATAATTTACCTCTTTTCCTATTTTAATCCAATTTCTTTTAGTCGATTTAGCAGATATCCCTCTGCTGATAGCACGTCATTCAACATCACCTCTGGTCTTGGGTGTAAAAACATGGGTATTGAAAAGCGTGAATTATTATTTTTTCCATCAGGGTTGGTTACACGGTGCGGTGTTGATGGAAAATAATTTCCAGCCGCCAACGCAAGCATGTCCCCATTATTTATAGTAATCATGCCAGGATCACAGGATATATCATGCCATTCTCCAGCCTTATCTTGTGCTTGCAAGCCAGGCTCAGAGCCCGCAACAAGTAAAGTAATAAGATTAATATCTTCATGAGCTGCTGCTCTAATTGCACCTGGTTCTACATCCCCATCGATAGGCGGATAATGCAAAATACGAAGCAAGCTTTGCTCGCTTCCTTGCATCATTTCATCAAGCGGTTCTGAGAGATTCTCACGCACATGAGATGGTATGGTACTATCAAGCCATTTAAGAAGCGTTAATCCAAGGTTAAATAAATCATTATATAATTTTCGTGTTTCAACTTCTAATTCTGGGGGCACACGTCCCCATGGAAACACATGATAAAATTCTTTTAAATCTTTTAAATCTACCCCTTTAGCGTTCTCAGACCGAAACGGGAAATAACCATCTTGTTTTTCCAAATCACGCAAAAATTCATGCTTTGATTCACTAGCAAAAAAATCACCCCATTTTTCATAAATGGACTGCACCTGAGTATTACTTATCGGATAGTTTTCCAAAATGGCAAACCCTGTTTCATGCAAAGAACGAGTTAATATTTCGGACACATTCTCTGCAGCGTAATTTACAGTTTGAACTTGCATACCTTTTTATTCTCCTTCATCATTTATCCGTTTGAGATAAGCAGAATCTGCTTCAGCATATATAGACAAAAATTTCTGTCTTGCAGCCTGCGCATCTGCTTTTACTGCTACGTTTACAGCCTTTCTTCCACTATTTTCACTCACAATTGAATTACCTACTTCTTCCCCTGAAACTATGACAGATAACGGCGTTTTTTCAAATGTAAAAATTTCTGGATCGCTGATTGCCAATAATGCTGCAGGGTCATGCATGAGGCAAACCCGCTTTCCGACAATTTTCTCATAAAAATCAATATAAAATTCACAGATGTCATAAATAAAACCTCCAATTCTTGGAGATGTTTTAGCAACCTGCTCAAAAACAGCTGGTGGGAATTGAAGCGTTGCCGTAACGTCCAAACCAATTAAATCAATCTGCCAGTCTGCTGCAAGCACTTTATCTGCTGCATGTGGGTCATTCCAGAAATTGGCTTCTGCAAAAGAAGTGACGTTCCCTGGTACATGGACAGCTCCTCCCATTATCACCAATTTTTTAACGTGATTTACAACATCAGGGTCGTAATCAAGCAGGTTTGCGATATTGGTAAGAGGACCAACTGGACATAATATTATTTCGCCTGAATGAGCTCTTAATGTTTCAGACAGATAAATATGCGCTGGTCTTGGATCTAGTGTGCCATTAATGTGTATGTCTTCTAATCTGCCAAAGCCTTCTGCACCATGTACATGAAATGAGGGAGTGTTTAATTCCTGAATAAGTGGTTTAGAGGCACCCGTAGCTACGCCACATTTATAGGCAGCCTGCTCTGATAGCCACAATGCATTCCGAGCTGCCTGCTCTACATATACATTCCCAAAAATAGTGGTTAATCCTACCACTTCTAATCTACTATCCGCAAAAGCTTGATGAATAGCCATTGCATCATCAATACCTGGATCTGTATCAATAATTATCTTCTGTGCTTTCATTGTCATCTTCCTTTTGAAATATTGCCTAAAAATAACTCTACTTCTTGGCTGTCTGGTATTGCGCGCATAGCGCCTCTTCGTGTTATTTGAAGTGCAGCAGCAGCAGCAGCAATATGCATCGCCTCTCGCATTGGCTTTCCTTTTGTTAAATTAGCAAGCACATAACCAAGAAAGGTATCACCTGCGCCAGTTGTATCAACAACGTTAACGTCAAATGGGGCAATTGAAAAGCTGCCCTGCTCACCAACATAACGAGCGCCCTTAGAGCCAAGGGTAATAATTAGATGCGGTAATGCGAGTTTTGTAATATCTTTTTTTATAAATTCGGATAAGGATTCCGCCTCCCCCTCATTTACAATCAATAGGTCTGTTATACTAATAAGAGCGGATGTTTGTTCTGCAACAAATGGTGCTGCACTATAGCAAATTTTAAGTCCTTTTGTTTTTGCCTGAGATAAGAAATCCTCAATTAAACATGTCTCATTTTGCGCAAGCGCCCAGTCAGACGAATTTGCTTTTTGAAGTGCTATTCGAATCTGTTCTTGCTCGATATTATAATTCGCAGATGGAGATAAAATGATCTGATTTTCCCCAGTTTTTTCATCGACCATTACTATGGCGTGTCCTGACGGCGTTTCCAAAAAAGCAACATTATCAAGCGCCACGCCTGCTTTTTGCATCTCATCTAAAAAGGGCCTATCTTTCTTTGAAATAGCACCAATATGACAAATTTCTGCCCCTGCCTTTGCTAGTGCCACAGATTGGTTAGCCCCTTTGCCTCCCAGGGAAATGCTATAATCATTTGCAGCCAATGTCTCACCTGCAGTTACTAAGTGGGAAAGGCTGTAGAAATGATCTAAATTAATTGATCCAAGATTAAAAATAGTCATCTAGGAATCTCCCCCTTATCATATATTGCTTCCACCATTAGCAGCCGACCAGCCAGTTGGGTCATGCAAAAAAGCTTCCACAGATGTGATGGTATTTTCGTCAAACCTCCCAGAGACCTTTAATTCTGCTAAAATATCCCACCAAGTTGCAAGATAATGTAAATCAAGACCATGGTCTGCCAGTTTTTTCTGAGCAGAGGAGAATATATCATAATAAAACATCACCAGAATATGGTCGCAATTTGCACCTGCAGAGCGAAGCGCATCTGCAAACATAAATTTACTTCCACCATCTGTTGCCAAATCCTCCATCAACAGCACATTTGCACCTGGCTCAAGATGACCTTCTATCTGTGCATTTCTGCCAAACCCTTTAGGTTTTTTTCGGACATACTGCATCGGCAGCGCTAGCCGCTCACTTAAAAAAGCAGCAAACGGAATTCCCGCTGTTTCTCCCCCAGCAATTGAATCAAATGCCTCCACACCAACACGTTCAGCCAATAATGATACTGAATAAGACATCAATGCCGCTCTTATTCGAGGAAAAGAAATTAGCTTACGGCAATCAATATATACCGGACTTCTGGCGCCAGAAGTCAGCACAAAGGGTTCATTTGCATTAACGTGGACAGCTTCAATATCCAATAAAATTTTTGCTGTTGATTGGGCTATAACATCTTGAGGTGTGTGATTGTGAATAATCATAATGATAAATTACCCTTTAACCGTAATTGTTTGCATTAGTTTACGCTAAAACCCAAATTGTTAAAAGCTATCTAAGTTAGATTTATTAATTTAATATTTTATGAATTTATTTTATTTTATTTTTTACCATCTCTTCTCAAAACTAAAAGGCTGCCAAGTATAACAAAAGCTGAAATTGACAGAATCATCAATGTTGCAACGGCATTAATTTCTGGAGAAACTCCAAGCCGTATTTTAGAAAAAATAACAATAGGTAATGTTGAACTTCCAGGACCACTTACAAAACTAGCGATCACTAAATCATCAAAACTAAGCGTAAATGATAATAGCCAAGCAGCTATAATTGACGGAAGGATGAGTGGAAATGTAATTGATAAGAAAACAAAAGGTTGTCTTCCACCCAAATCCCGTGCTGCCTCTTCTAAGGATTTGTCCATATCTCTTAATCTTGTTTGAATTACCACAGCAGCAAAACACATCCCAAATGTAGCATGTGCAATCATGATGGTATCAATACCTCTTCCAGATGGCCAGCCAAAGCTTGCCTCCATGGCTATAAATAATAACAGCATGGATAATCCCGTTACTGCCTCTGGCATAACTAGAGGTGCACTTGCCACAAGACTCAAAAACAATCTTCCTCTAAAGGAAGCAAATCTTACAAAAGCAATTGCAATTAACAATCCAAATATAGTGGAAATAGTGGCTGAACTAATACCAATCAGCACTGATTTATAAAGTGCGGTAATCAGTATATCATCTGTCCAAAGCTCTTTATACCATTTCGTTGAAAACCCTGCCCACACTGAAACTAATTTACTTTTATTGAAGCTATAAATCATCATCATTATAACAGGGACGTATAATATACCAAATCCTATGATAGCTAATAATTTAACTAAAAAGGGCACATTTCTGCGCATCAGCTTAGCCCCTCTTTATCCTGATACCGTGCATAAACAACTGGTAAAATAATAATAGCAATGAGAATAATGGCGATAGCAGCTGCAACAGGCCAATCCCTATTTCGGAAAAATTCTGTCCAGATGACTTTCCCAAGCATCAATTGCTCTGGTCCACCAAGCAGAGCTGGTATAACAAACTCCCCAACTGCAGGAATAAATACCAAAAGACAGCCAGCTATTACACCAGGTAGGCTAAGAGGCAGAATTATGGTTCGAAAAATTTCCCAATTTTTTGCGCCAAGGTCTGCTGCTGCTTCCAATAATGCATTATCAAGTCGAACTAGAGATGCATATAAGGGCAATATCATCAATGGTAAATATGTAAGAAGCATACCTGAATAAATAGAAAAATCGGTTTGCATCATTTGTATGGGGGTAACAATTATACCTGCCCATAAAAGAAAATCATTAATGACACCGTTCGGGTTTAATAGTCCTATTAAAGCATACATTCTAAGCAGAGAAGATGTCCAAAACGGCATCAAAACTAGTACCAGAAGAATATGCTGTAATGGTTTTTTTGAACGCGCTATCCACCACGCCATTGGATAGGCAAAAAACAAGCACCAAACAGTTGAGAAAAAAGCCAGGCGAATACTATTGACTGCTGGCCATAAATAATCCCCCCAATAATCATATATAAGCAGATAATTATCAAATACAGGTTGAAAAGAAATTCCTTTTTCACCAATTTGAAACGCTGGATTATAAGGAGGAACTGCCCGCCTTGCTTCAGAAAATGAAACATTGATCATTTCAATTAATGGCAGCATGAAAAACAGACTAAGCCACCCAACTGGCAACCAGATAACTAGTAAAAATCCATATTTCTGGAAAAAGATGCGCATCATTTATCTTCCAGAATAATAATTGATTCTGGAGCAAAATGAATAAACCCAGTTTCAATTTGATCAGGTCTGAGTTGGGCATTGCTTGGCTGATTATGTGACTGAAATAGTTTTAACTTTATCCCACCTGGTCCAGTAACCCGGTATTGTGTGCCAGCCCCATAAAAAGCCCAATCATCAATTCGCACAGGAAATTCATTTATCTTTCCAGAAGCTTCTGGCGTCAGGGTGATTTTTTCTGGTCTGATGGCAAGAGTAATCGACTTGCCAGCCTCCAAATTATGCTCACAAGCTGCATAAATTGGCACAGCTGCATCCATCAGCCAATAATCCCCGTCCTGCCTATTAATTTTTGCTGGAACAAAGCTTATATCACCTACAAAATCCGCTATAAATCGTGTTTTAGGATTTTCATATATTTCATTTGGTGTGGCAAGCTGCACAAGCTGACCTTCATTCATTACCCCTATACGAGTCGATAATGTCATGGCTTCTTCTTGGTCATGGGTGACAACAATAAATGTAGTGCCAAGCTTTTCTTGAATATTTACAAGTTCAAATTGAGTATCAGAGCGCAGTTTTTTATCTAATGCGGCAAGTGGTTCATCCAACAATAATAATTTAGGTCGTCTGGCAAGGGCTCTTGCTAGGGCAACCCGCTGCCTCTGACCCCCTGAAAGGGTTGCTGGCTTACGCTCACCCATTCCTGTTAAATGAACAAGTTTTAGTAAATCTTCTACCCTGTGATTTATTTCATTTTTTGCTAGAGACGCTCGCTGTAAGCCATAGGCTATATTATTAAAAACACTCATATGAGGAAACAGAGCATAGTTTTGAAACATGATATTTACAGGCCGGTCTGCTGGGTCCACATTAGCCATGTTCTGACCATCAATTTCTACCAATCCTGAAGTTGGCACCTCAAAACCAGCAAGTATTCTCAGTAACGTTGTTTTGCCACAACCAGAAGGCCCTAATAGGCTGAACAGCTCACCTTTTTCTAAATCAAAAGAAACAGCATCAACTGCTTGCAATACTCCATATTTTTTTGAAATATTTTGAATTCTAATAAAAGGAGGCATTGTCCCATCCTATCAGCTTTTGATTAACAAAAGACAAAAGCCACTTTCATTTATTTTTGAAGGTGGCTTTTGACGAACACATTAATCTATTTTCTGAGTTTGATTAATTACCTGCAGAAAATCGGTTCCACACGCGTGTTACAATCCTATCCGTTTTGGTATCGTAAACAGGTGTTACAAAAAGCTTTTCTTTTGCTTGGTCTGTTGGATAAATGCCAGGATGAGATAAAATTTCAGGGTCTATACTTGCTTCTGCTGCTTTATTACCACTAGCATACCAAACATAATTAACATTCTCTGCTGCTACATCTGCACGCATCATATAATCTACAAATTTATAGGCGTTCTCGACATTTTTTGCGTCCACAGGTAGCGCCATCACATCAAACCAAAGATTAGTGCCTTCTTTTGGAATATAGTAATCTATCACATGACCATTTTCAGCCTCTTCAGCTCTATATGCTGCTTGAAAGGCATCACCTGACCACATGATGGCTGCACAAATATCCCCGTTAGCAATATCATTTATAGATTGGCTTGAGTTAATATATCGAAGATACGGTCTGATAGCAGATAATGCTTCTCCTGCGGCTTCGAAATGGGCTTTGTCTGTAGATGTTCCAGGAAAGCCAAGATAGGTCATTACATTTGGCAATACATCTGTTGGCGCATCCAATATTGCAATGCCACAATCTTCTAATTTTGCAGCGTTTTCAGGGTCAAGGATCAGCGACCAGCTATCGGTTGGTGCATCATCGCCAAGTCGCTCTGCAATCATATCTCCATTATATGCAATACCAGTTGAACCCCACATATATACAAGACCAGCTGATGCAGAGTTAAGCATATTATTTGCTTGTCCTTGAATATCTGCATCTTGATTTTTAGCGTTTGAAATCTTTGATAAATCTATATCTTGATAAGCACCAGCTTCCCTACCACGAGCAAGAAAATCTGCCGTTGGGACAACTAAATCATAGCCAGATGAGCCTGCAAGCATTTTGGCTTCTAAAACTTCGTTTGAATCATACACATCATACGTAACATTGATGCCTGTCTCAGCCTCAAAATTTGCGATTGTATCTTCGGCTATATAATCTGACCAATTATAGATGTTTAAATTTCCCTCAGCAAGCGCGTAGCCACTAATTGCTGTGAAACCAGAAAAAGCGACAACAAATCCCCATTTCATCTTATTCTCCTATCAATGCAGATGTTGAAAAATTTACTCTCAACTATAGACAGTTTAAAACAAGCCAACAAGCAGAAATAAATAAGACTAGCTGCAAATCTGCCAATAAACAGGCATTTGTGGATCAAAAACGGTTATATTTCCTTGATTTGTCTCAAGTTTTTTTTTCATTTTAAGAGGTGTCTGTACTCGTTTTAACATCATTTTATGCTGATTATAGGGAAGATTATAAAAATCTGCTCCGTTTAAACTAACGAATCCTTCTAACTCATGCAAAGCATCTAAATTATCGAATAATTGTGCTAATATTTCAATGGTATGAGGGGCATTAAACACACCTGCACATCCACATAAATCAATTTTTGCATGATCTAGATGAGGCGCGCTGTCTGTGCCAAGAAAAAATCTTTTATCTCCCTTTGTTGCGGCATCTATTAAAGCCAAGCGGTGTGATTCACGCTTTAATACTGGCAGACAATAATAATGCGGCCGAATACCGCCACTAAGCATAATATTGCGATTAACAACTAAATGATGGGGCGTTATTGAAGCCGCCAACCCACTTGAGGAATTAAGAACATATGCTGCTGCTTGACGGGTAGTGATATGTTCCATTACAATTTTTAATTCAGGATATTCGGCACGAAGAGGATCTAATACCCGTTCAATAAAAACGGCCTCTCTATCAAAAATATCAATATCTGTATCTGTTACCTCGCCATGAATTAATAACGGTATGCCAGCATCACTCATGGCTTCTAAGACAGGATATACTGCCTTTATGTCTTTAACCCCGTTATGCGAATTTGTTGTAGCACCTGCTGGATATAGTTTAACTGCTTTGATTATCCCGTCGCGATATGCCTGCACAACATCAGCTGGGTTTGTTTCTTGCGTTAAATAAAGCGTCAAAAGGGGCATAAACTCAACATCGTTTGGAATACACGCCCGTATTCTATTTGCGTAAGCTTGTGCATCTGCGCCAGTAACAATAGGAGGCACTAAGTTCGGCATTATGATAGCTCTTGCTGCCCAGCGTGTTGTAGCTGGCAATACAGCTTTCATAATTTCAGAATCTCGAATATGCAAATGCCAATCATCTGGCTGTATGATGTTCAGTTCATTTTGTTTGGCTGTCATTAGTCTGCTATGCCCTTATCTATTTTATACAGAGACCATAATTGGGTTTATTATAATTCGGTATTCTGAATTAATTCGCCTACCATGTTCGCTGTGTAACAGGCAAGTGTCCAGCCTAGATGGCCATGACCAGTGTTATAAAATATATTAGGTTTTTTGCTTCTTGCCACGAGTGGCAGCATATTTGGTCTCATTGGTCTTAATCCTGCCCAAGGACATAGATCTTTAGTAGGAAGTTCTGAACAATTTTGCTCCACCCATTTTTTCAAAGGTGTAATACGCGCATCTTCTATATCAAGATTATACCCCGCAATTTCTGCAGTGCCGGCAACTCTAAATCTATCAACACCTAATCTTGAAGTTACTATTTTAGCTTCATCATCAAGCAAGCTAACATTTGGGGCATTTTCTTGCGCTTTAGTATCAGATAGAGGAATTGTTATTGAATAGCCTTTAACAGGATAAATATTAACTCTATCTCCAAGTTTCTGAGAAAAATGGTGGCTTGCTACTCCTGCGCATAAAACGGCGCCATCAAATATATCTGTTTGCTGTTCTTCCTGATTTGGCTGAAAATTAATGTTGACCTGTCCATTTATAGTTTGCACATTAGTAACATCTGTCCAAAGCCTAAATTCAACACCTTTGCTTTTTGCAACTTCTGCTAAATTATATGTAAACTTATGAATATCCCCCGTTGAATCTGTCTTAGTATAATAGCCACCAATAAACTTCTTTCTCAAATTTGGCTCTATCTCTGACACCTCATTACTGGTTAGACGTTGCCGCTGCAGTCCTCCTGCAGCTAAAAGCTCATTTACCTTATGCGCATGCTCAAATTCTTTTTGGCTATTATAAACATGTAAAATACCGCAATCTGACTTATCAAATTCTATTCCGCTTGCATCCATAATTTTTTTCATCTGATGACGCGATTCGATTGCCATTCTGGTGGTCTCTATCGTATTTTTTTTATAATGCGCTGTCTGCATAAGAAATTGACACGCCCAGCTAACCTTATGCCAATCTGGAAAATAATTTATCTTCAGTGGAGCGTCTTTTTTTAATAACCACGATGCTGCCTTCAAAATTGTACCGAAATGATTCCAAACCTCTGCATTACTAGCAGATATCTGCCCCCCATTTGCATAGGAAGTTACCACAGACGGATATCTCTGTTTTTCAAAAACAGTGACTTTATATCCAAGTTGATTTAATACCCAAGCTGTAGTAACGCCAGTTACGCCTGCGCCAATGATTGCGATTGTTTTCATTTTTTAAATTCTCCAAAGTGTATAAATACCAAAAATTGGCTATAAAAATACACCTCGCCTGTTTTTGTACCTGAAAGTTTCCTAACAGAGCTGTATTATAGCTGTGCTAGTTATCCCCGTCGGTGGCCTTTTTAGGGCTACTTTCCAGACTGTTCACGCTAATTGGTCCATTATGCCTGAGAGATTATGAGGCTTGTACTCCTTCGGCGCTGTATAAACACGCATTATATACATGTTGCACAGACTCTCCCAATCAGCGGATAGAACGCCTAATTATACCATGCTTTTTACTATTTTCCACCTATATTAGAATCATTTTTACTGAATTATCCAACAGAGCTGGCGGAATAAGGGATTATACTTTACAGGATAAAACTTTATTACTATAACCTAGCACGCTTGGCATTGTTGCTAGGCTTCATTATTAACAATCGTTTTCTGAACACTTTAAGAGGTACATCATTATGACCAGCGCGTTTATACCTGTCGCTCTTGGGGCATTTGGCTTAATTGTCGCATTTTTCATTTATCAATGGATAAAAAAATCACCTGCTGGAAACGGCGTTGAAAAGGGTATTTCAGATGAAATACATCTTGGCGCAATGGTTTTCATGGCTAGCGAGTATAAACGACTTGCTGTATTTTGTGTAATTTGTATCGTTGCTTTATATGCAAGCCTCGGTGCAGGGACAGCAATCGCATTTACACTTGGCGCACTTTGTTCTGGAACTGCTGGCTATATCGGTATGTATACAGCAACAAAGGCTAATGTTCGCACAGCCGTCGCAGCAAATACCAAGGGCGCAGCAGAGGCCCTAAATATCGCATTTTTCGGCGGCTCTATAATGGGCTTAACTGTCGCAGCGATGGGTCTCCTTGGCGTTGGTGTGCTTTATGGTTTCATGGGAGATACCATACAAGGTATCGAATCCATTGAAGGGTTTGCTATGGGCGGATCATCTGTCGCTTTATTTAGCCGTGTTGGCGGCGGAATATTCACAAAATCCGCGGATGTTGGTGCTGACCTTGTTGGTAAGGTGGAGGCTGGCATACCAGAAGATGACCCTAGAAACCCTGCCGTTATTGCTGATAATGTAGGTGATAATGTGGGTGACGTTGCTGGCATGGGTTCTGACATATTTGAATCTTACTGCGGCGCCATGATTGCTTCGATGGCACTTGCTGCATCTATGTCGTTAGCATCATTAGAGAGCTTAGGCGGTGATAGAAGTCTGCTTCAGTTTATGCCACTATTACTTGCTTCAACAGGTCTTGTTTGCTCACTTGTAGGAATTTTATCTGTTCGCATGTTCTCCAACAAAAGCCCTGATGTTGCCCTACGGTTTGGAACCATCGGTTCTGCGGTTGTTTTCATTATAGCTGCCTATTTTGTTATTACTGAAATGGGAGCGTCTGTTGGTGTTTGGTACGCCGTAGTTGTCGGAGCCATTGGCGGAATTATTGTTGGTCTTGTGACTGAATATTATACAGGTGGCGCGCCAATTCGCAAAATTGCCAAAGATGGCGAAACTGGTCCTGCTACAGTGATGATATCTGGTCTGGCAATCGGTATGCAGTCAGTTGCAATTCCAGTTTTAACCATTGCAGCTATTATTTTCTTTGCAAACTTATCTGCTGGTCTTTATGGCGTAGGGATGGCAGCTGTTGGCATGTTAGCCACGGTAGGTATTACTATGGCGATAGATGCGTATGGCCCAATTGCTGATAACGCTGGTGGTATCGCAGAAATGGCGGAAATGGGTCCAGAAACAAGGGAAATTACAGACTCATTAGATGAGGTTGGCAATAGTACAGCGGCAATAGGAAAAGGATTTGCTATCAGCGCTGCTGCATTGGCGGCTCTTGCGTTAATTAGTGCGTACATTGCTAAAGTAAGCAATGGCGATCCTGATTTTGTATTGGCTATAAATGACCCTATTGTTCTTGTTGGGATGTTTATTGGCGGTATTTTCCCGTTCATCGTAAGTTCAATTACGATGACTGCGGTTGGGGATGCCGCTTTTGAAATGATTATAGAAGTGCGTCGTCAATTTAAAGAGATCCCAGGATTAATGGAAGGCAAAGCAAAGCCAGACACAGCCCGTTGTGTAGATATTGCAACACGAGCTGCCTTACGTAAAATGATTCTTCCCGGCTCATTAGCCGTTCTTGCACCCGTTGTTATTGGATTTGGACTTGGACCAAAAGCACTTGGAGGGGCTTTAACTGGCGCTCTTATTTGTTGTGTAATGATGGCACTGATGATGGCGAATGCAGGTGGTGCTTGGGATAATGCTAAAAAATACGTTGAAAAAGGTAACTTTGGTGGTAAAGGCTCAGAGGTTCACAAAGCAGCAGTTGTTGGCGACACCGTTGGTGACCCGCTTAAGGATACATCAGGTCCGGCCATGAATATTCTTATCAATGTTATGGCTATTGTAAGTTTGGTGATTTCACCACTTCTTATCTGATAGTTCTGTTGATTTTCTCAAAATTAACTATACTTCTTACAAGGGTCGGCATAAAGTCGACCCTTTTTTTAATCCTTTTAATCGGCATATTGTAGCAAGTTATGTTTACAAAAGAGCAGGATTTATAGAGCTTTATGACAGAAGAATTGGTAATTATTGGCAATAATTTTAGCGGTCTTGGAAGTGCAATTGCCTGCGCTAGAAATGGCTGTAAGGTAAAAATTATTGCCCCGAAAAAGCAGTCTATTTTGCTTGGTGGTTTACAAGTAGCCCCAAATGCACGCGCTGCTCTATCTGTGCTTGGTATTGACAGCCACATTCATCAAAAAGCAACTCAATTAGCTGCTGTGGAAATAAAGTCATTTGATACTGCCGTTAATCTTGCAACCATCCCCTTGCCTAGCGAGGCACCTACTTATATTGGCATTGCACGTGAGGATTTATATCACATATTAATGGATAGCTGCTTGACCAATTCATTAATAGAATTTACGGATGCCAGCCTATTAGCTATATCACAAACTGAGGAGCAGACTAATTTAGCGCTAGATAATGGAGAAGTCGTATCTGCGTCAATAGTGATAGGCGCTGATGGATGGCATGGCAAGACCAGACAATTTGTTAGCTCAGGAGTAACTCAGCAAAATACTGGGTATTCTATCTATAGAAGCGTTTATCCTGCAGCTAAATTACCTGCTAGTTTTTCCAGCCCAAATACACAGCTCTGGCTGGGAAAATCCTGCCATTTAGTAACCTATCCAATTAGTAATGGACGCGATGTGAATCTGGTTTTCACATTTTCTGATAAAAAATTTCCAGATAGTTCGATACATACTATTTTATCAAACCACCCAATTTTAGGCGCTCTGCTGAATCAGGAGTACAGCTGGCATTTATCACCTATCAAAAAATTTGAGACTTTATTTAATTGGCGCAGGGGCGGGATAACCTTAATAGGGGACGCTGCGCATCCCATGGCTCCACATCTTGCACAAGGTGCAGCTCAATCCTTTATAGATATAGCTTGCATGGAAAATAATCTCTCTAAAGGGCAAAGCCTAGCAGATGCGATTAGAAATATGGTTACAGTTAGAATGCCAAAAGCGCAAATTATTGCTAGAAAAAGTCAAATCTCTGGTCAGATATTTAGGCTAAATGGTCCAATAGCAACAGCGAGAAATCAAATCATTGGGGTTGCGGGTGAAATAATAATAAATGAATTTTTACAAGATTTATGGCTAACAGCATAAAAAAAACTTCATAAATGAATTTAATATATGCTGTTAGCAGGCGTCAAATTAATAAAGATATAAAACAACCTCCAAAACATCCTTTTGGGTGGGAGACAATAACATTTTTAATCATATCTTTTTCTTTTTAGAAATTACTTTTTCATCACATCTTCTGAACCATGAACAGCATCAATCCCTTGACCCGTGAATTTAGTAACAATCCACCCTATCAATAGTCCCCAAAAGATGCCGTCAACAACAAACATAAACGGAGATGATAATGATGTAATTCCTGATATCGGTGAATTTGCTATGTAAACAGAAAAATGCTCATAGTTAAAAAATGTAACTGTAAAGTTTAGCCAGCCACCAACTATTGCCGAACGAACATACCAATTTAATGGAAATTTAAAAATCGGATGTCTTACAAACATGCCTGTTAGTGCTATGATAATACCAAATGTAATATACCAAAAAATAAAGCCCCATCGCATCCAAATTGATACGTTATCTACCAGAGCTGCTCTACTACGAAAAAATTGAATATGCCAACTAAAAGACCTAAAAAAGCAGCTAATTTCATTCCGTTTACAAGAGATGGATTATTTAACATTTGACTTCTCCTTTTACGTTTTTTTGCCTATGCTTTTTAACCTATAATATAGACATGAATAATTCGTTAAGAAGTTTTTTCTCTGTCAATTTGATACTAAGGTGACTTGTTTTCATCTAAAATTACCCCATTTAAAAGGGGAGGGAAATTAACGCATATGAGTAGCAATATTATGATAGATAAAGATATAAAGTGGGGCGTTATATTGATTATCAGCTTATTTTTAGGGACAGCATCGATGGCAAATGCACAGACAGCCCATATGTTTGAATTCAACTCAATCGATGGGGGTATAATCCCGCTTTCTCAATATGAAGGAAAAGTAATTCTGGTTGTTAACACAGCATCTAAATGCGGTTTTACCAATCAATATGAAGGATTACAAAATCTGTGGGAAAAATACCAGCATGATGGGCTTGTTGTCTTGGGCGTGCCTAGTAATGATTTTGGTGGGCAGGAGCCAGGCTCAGATGCGCAAATTAAAGATTTCTGCGAAGTAAATTTCAACCTTGATTTTCCAATGACCGCAAAAATAAAAATTAAGGGCAAGGATGGACACCCATTTTATAAGTGGGTTGGAGAAGAGTTAGGCTGGACCGCACTTCCTAAATGGAATTTCCACAAATATCTGATTACAAAAGATGGGCAACTTCATGATTCATATTCATCTTTAGTCAAACCAGAATCATCTGAACTAACCTCTGACATAAGGCTGCTAATCGCACGCGCTCAATAAGGGTTTTCAGGCCTCAAGCAATACGCCTTTTCTGCTTGCAAGTGATGTGTTACCTGCAATCTTGGCAACCATTGCTCCTTTCCAAATATATTTCTGAAGCATGAGCGAAAATACTATACCACTAGTGCCAGCATATATTGGCATCTTTTGGCGAAAGGCATTCTCCCCATCTAGCAGTAGAATATTGGCAATTAAATCCCCTTCCTGAACACGCGCGCCAAGCTTTACATGATAGCTAATTAAACCCGCTATTTCTGCTTTTATAATTTGTGTAGCGTCAAAAGGAACTGCAACAGGCATAGATGCAGGAGCGCCTTCTAATTCTTTATTCACAAAGCCTCTGCCAATAAAAAATCCCATTAAATTTTTAGCGTCTTTCTTGTTCAACGCATCTTCTACATCAATCAATCCTCTATATTCAAGCGTAGCTGATAGAACAGGGGAAGGTAGTGGTTTATTTGGGACAAGACGCTGTAGGTCAATCCATAATCGAGGCCATACTTCATCAAAAGAACCGCCTCCTGAATTTTCTGCCGTTAAGGTAACCTCAGAACCCATCCAATCAGCTAAATCCTGATATTCTGGCATTAATTGAGGGACAATATAAATATGGTTTGTGGCTTGAATATCACAATGTAAATCAAGCACCACATCACACTTAATAACCTGTTTTATGATTTGAAATCTTAGCTTTTCAATTGCTGTAATAGCTGTTTGTTGGTCTATCCATTCTGATATGGCATCTATTATAATTTTTTTGTTTTCTTGCTCGTCAGCTTGCAGCTGGTCAAGTATTTCTGGCTTTTCGTTGATGATGGTTAACGCAAGGTCTGGCCATGCACGATTAAAATTCAAGCCAGTAGACATATCAAATCTTCCGCTATGATGGTGATTTTGTATCTGTGCCATTCCAATTGGATTCACCATTGGCATAATAATAAATTCTGCTTGCAGCTGACCTAGTTTTTCTGCCTCATCTAATAACGCTAGCAAATAATGGAGAATAAGCGTGCCTGGTTGCTCATCAGCATGCAGCCCCGCCTGTAAAAATATTTTAGGAGCGTGTCCTATCATATCTGGCAAATCTGGCTTAAAATGATAATAAGAAAGCCTGTAGCTGCACCCTGGCGTATCTGCTGGAATTTCTATAGTAATATGTTCTATGCTCATTTCACCCTTCCAAATTAGATCATAACAAGCTTTTCAGCGTAAAAGATTGATAGAAAATTTCAATTGGGATTTTTGCTTTAAATCTAAATGCCTGTTTAAATGATGATTAACCCTGCCAAATAGATAAATAATCAGCAATGTTACCGCAATAAAATACCCCGCAACTATGGGATAAGGCAGGAACGGATTAAAGGTTTTATCTGCAAAGTAGCTGGCATAATATAGGGCGTCTCCTGACTGGCGCCATGCTGGAAACCCTGAGAAAAATATCAGCGCTGTTGCGTGAAATAAAAATATGGCTTCATTAGTATAGGCTGGCCACGCTAAACGAAGCATCGACGGCCAAATAATACGCCAAAATTTTTTAAAACCTGTTATGCCATATGCATCTGCTGCTTCTATTTCTGTTGAAGGGACGGAGCGAATAGCCCCATAAAAAATTTCTGCTGAATAAGCAGACGTATTACAAAACAAAACAATTATACCTCCCAACCACGCCCGTGTAAGCCAGCGTGTTTCTGCTGATAATATAACAAAGCCCAAATCTAGGGTGATACCAGCCTTTGGCAAAAGTACAAATAATTCATAAGCAAAGAAAAACTGTATGAATAATGGCGAACCTCTAAATAAGAAAATAAAGCTATTAGAAGGCACTCGATACAAGCCTGACCGACTATTTTTTCCAATTGCTAGAATGATAGCAAACCAAAAACCAAAAAATACAGCGATTAAACCAAAATAAATATTCCAAATAAGCCCAGAGCCTATTAATACAAATTGCTCGCAGAATGTAATATCCGATTTTGGTAAAATGCGCTCCCCAATACCAAGAGAGCGAAGTCCATAATCTTGTATGGTTGCCCAGCAACTACTCATCAGATATCACCTTGCAATTCTTTGCCTGCCATTGTTGCTTGCCCATGACTTAAATTATTTTGCAGTCTAATTAATATTTTTTCGCTTACCCATGTCATTGACAGATAAAAAATTAAAAGACCTGCAAAATAATACACACGCCAATCTGGATGTGGATAGGCATATAATGAGGTTTTAGAGCCTCCTAATTCACGTGCCCAATAAACAATATCTTCCACCCCAAGCAGAAATAATAGTGGCGTTGCTTTAATAAGAATCATCCATAGATTTGATAAACCAGGAATAGCATATACCCACATTTGCGGGACCAATATTCGCCAGAATATCTGCTTCTGAGTAAAGCCATACGCAGCAGCTGTATCTGTCTGATCTTTTGGAACAGCTTTCATTGCGCCTGTTAAAACATTACCCGCAAATGCCCCAAAAACAATCGCAAATGCAATCAATGCCAAGATAAAGGAATACAGCTGATGCACCCATAAATCTGCTGTCGATAAGGGTAGTTTAGCCGCACTGCACACCATAAAATCTGTCCCACGCCAAATAGGCTCAACCACATCTGAGCAGAGTGTTTTATGCCGGATAAGTTCAAATAACTGATCTAACGCTAATGGTACAAATAAGAAAAAAACAACATCAGGAATACCCCTGACCATATTGATATAGGCTTTCGCACATATCCTTACAAACCAAACTGAAGAGCGAACAGCGGTAGAAGCTGCAAAACCAAATAATAGCGATAGAGGTGCTGCCAGTATAAGCAACATAAGAACTACGATAAAAGAAAAGTAAAATGCAAAATGTTTTGCAGTAGTTAAATAGCAAATAAGCCAAATAGTGCCTTCAAGAGAAGATGGATTAGCACAAATGTTAAACATGGGTAATCCTTACATCCGAGCATAAACATAATGATATTTTTATTTATGGATATTTATAAAAACAGACGCAGGTTATCGTATAAACTGCGCCTGCCAGAAATTTTTTAACCCCTAGAATAATTCACCAATTTCCCACTGCTTTATAAGCTCATTGAGTGTTCCATCTGCTTTCATTGACTTAATCGCAGCGTTGAATTTTTCCTTCAATGCTGAGTCAGATTTGCGAATGCCCATTCCGATGCCGCCGCCGATAAGCACACTATCGCCAACAAAACTTAATTCACCACCAGACTCATTTACAAACGGTTCCAAAAAGGCTTTATC
>JABJAN010000058.1 GCA_018666135.1 Alphaproteobacteria bacterium
CATCTGTTTATAGAAATTTTGCTGATCCTCATGATTTTGAAGAATTTGTAATAGAGCTACAAAAGTGAATCTGGTCACAAATTTTAGTGAGGCTGATGAGAGGTGGATGCGTTTTGCGCTTGCCTTAAGTGAAAAGGCACAGGGGTTTACAGCAGAAAATCCAAACGTTGGATGTGTAATTATAGATAAGAATGGTAATCTTTGTGCATCAGGCTTTACACAGAAAGCTGGGCGTCCTCATGCAGAACAAGTAGCATTAGATAAAGCAGGTCATAAAGCAATAAACGGAACGATGTATGTTACTTTGGAGCCATGTTCTCATTTTGGAAAAACGCCTCCTTGTGCCACAGCTATAATTGAATTTGGAATTAGTAGGGTGGTTATTGCCACTATTGACCCTGATAAACGTGTGAATGGGGCTGGTGTTGATATGTTAAGGCTAGCTGAGCTGCAGGTTGATACGATGCTATTGCAATCAGAGGCTGAAAAATTGCTGTCATCATTTCTAGCAAGAAATGCACCTATGCACCACAAAACAGCAGAATCTATTAAACGCAAACCATTTATTACAGCCAAAATTGCACATACTATTGATGGGTTTGTAAGCCCAGCCAAAGGCATTGGAGGACAAATATCTAACCAAGTATCGTCTGCTTATGTGCATGATGTGCGAAGTAGGGTTGATGCGGTTTTAATTAGTGAGAAAACAGCTCGTATTGATAACCCACGATTGGATGCAAGAATTGATGGCATTAATCATCCAACAACTAGGATAATATTAGACAGAAATCTATTATTATCTGCTGATAGTCAGCTTGTAAAAACCGCCAATATGCATCCACTAGTGCTTATCTCAGCACAGCAAGCTGATGATAATCATTGGCTAAATCACGCAAATAGTAGCCAAAATATCCGTCTGTTTGTTGTTGATAAGAGTTTTTCGTTGGAAATTATATTTGAAATGTTACTTGAAGAAGGGTTCGGACATATCTTAATAGAGCCTGGTCCAAGACTTTTAAATTCTCTTTTATCTGAGCGCCTTGTGGATGAATTTATAGAGATAATCAGCCCTACACCATTAGGTTCAGGATTATCTATTAATAATAGTGAGGAAACAGTAGCATTTTTGCTGCCTTCGCCTTATGTAATCAGTAATGAATTTAATTTAGCTGACGATACACTTAAAATTTGGAAAAGATAAAATAAGTAATGTTTACAGGAATTATTACAGATATTGGTGAGTTAATATCGCTAAATAAGCAGGGTGACTGGAGATTGCGTATTAAAACTAATTGGCAAACAGAACAGATAGATATAGGTGCTTCTATTGCGTGTTCTGGAATTTGTTTAACAGTCATAGAAAGAGCAGATTCGTACTTTGATGTTGAAGCTTCTATGGAAACAGTTTCACTGACATCTATGCAAAAGTGGCAATTAGGAAGCAAAATCAATTTGGAAAGAGCGCTTCGCATGGGAGACGAGCTAGGTGGACATATTGTTTCTGGTCATGTTGATGGCATCGCCACTATTACTAATATTAAAGCTGAGAAGGATTCTCATCGTCTAACTTTTGAAATAGCAGATAAATTAAAGGGATTTGTTGCTAGTAAGGGCTCTGTTTGTGTTGATGGGATTTCCCTTACTGTAAATCAAGTTAATGATAATACATTCACGGTGAATATTATCTCTCATACGTGGCAGGAAACTACCCTTGGCGATATTAAGGTCGGAGATATCGTTAATATTGAGATTGATATGTTAGCGCGTTATGTTGCTAGATTGTTAGAGACTCAAAAATAATAAGCCAAATATTTAATTAAAGGAATATAAGTGTGTCCGAAAATAATGCACTAGGGATAAACCCAATTGAGGATGTAATCGCAGATGCAAAAGCAGGAAAGCTTTTCATTCTGGTAGATGATCAAGATAGAGAAAATGAGGGGGACCTGTGTATAATAGGGGAGTATGCTACCCCAGAGGCAGTTAATTTTATGGCAATTCATGGCAGAGGACTGATTTGTCTTGCGCTCACCCGTCATAAAGCAGATGAACTCGGGTTAAGTTTGATGGAACAGCGAAATGAATCTCGCCATTCTACTGCATTTACAACTTCTATTGAAGCGCGCGAGGGAGTAACTACTGGAATATCTGCACATGATAGGTCGCACACCATAAATGTTGCTATAAAGCCAGATGCCACGATTAATGACATTACTACGCCAGGACATATATTCCCATTAGTTGCCCGTGAAGGAGGCACTTTGGTTCGTGCAGGTCATACAGAAGCGATAATTGACATTGCAAAAGCAGCAGATTCCAATCCTAGTGGGGTAATCTGTGAAATTATGAATGATGATGGAACGATGGCAAGGTTACCTGATTTAGTTGGTTTTGCGGCATCTCACGATTTGAAAATTGGAGCGATTGTAGATCTTATTGCTTGGCGTCGCCGTAACGAGACACTTGTTTCCCGAATATCTGAAATTATCATCAATTCAGAATTTGGTGGAGAATGGCGAATGATGGTGTATCGCAACGATATTACTGGCGTTGAACATATTGCCTTATTAAAAGGCGATTTATTATCAGATGAGCCTGTTTTAGTAAGAATGCACGCGTTGGATATGATGGTGGATGTATTAGCTGAAACCAAGCAATCTAGATCATTTGGCGAATTACACACAGCAATGCAGATGATTGCTGAAAAAGGACGTGGTCTTATCGTATTATTAAGAGAATCAAAATCTAGCAGTATTTCCCACCTAGTTGCATCTAGGCTTGATGTAGATAAAAATAAATCTTCTAGCCCTGAACTTAGGGACTATGGCGTTGGCGCACAAATTTTGAGCGATTTAGATGTTAATGATATGGTTCTCCTGACAAATTCACGTCCAAATATTATTGCTCTTGAAGGATACGGATTAAATATTTCGGGTTGGCAACCTATTTTTGTTGAATGATTATTCTTAATTGAATCGGGACCATAATGGATAAAAAATTTCTTATAATTGAAGCTAGATTTTATGATGATATTTTAGATGCGCTTGTTGAAGGAGCAGTAGAACAGCTCAATAGCCATAATATTGAATATGATCGTCTTGAAGTCCCAGGCGCTTTGGAAATTCCAGGCGCTGTTGCGATAGCTGCTGATAGCGGTTTGTATAGTGGCTTTATAGCTTTAGGGTGTGTAATACGCGGTGAAACATCGCATTATGATACGGTAAGTAATGAATCTGCAAATGGCTTGATGAATCTATCTATTGAGAGAAGGCTGGCTATCGGAAATGGCATTATTACGGTTGAAAATCAAGAACAGGCATGGGCGCGAGCAAAAATATCTGAAAAAGATAAGGGCGGGGGAGCAGCGCTTGCAGCGATTAATATGCTTAATATCAAAGAACGTTTTGCCAAATGAATGATGATGTGAAAAAACAAAAAAAGATCCCTGTTCCAATGAGACAGCGCAGTGGTGCAAGGATTGCAGCTGTGCAGTTGAATTTTCAGCATCTTTTTGTGCAATCTGACTTGCAAACTTCTATCGCTGAATTTCTTACGCATTATGCACCGCAAATTGCAGATGATATGCTGGTAAGAGAAATAGATGATTCGTATTTTCAGCAACTGGTTTTAGGATGCGAAATTCATCATGATTTTATCGAAGGAATTATTTCTAAATCCTTGGGTGAGGGATGGAGAGTTGAGCGTTTGTCAAAAGCAGATTTTACTATTTTACAGGTAGCTATCTGTGAGCTAAAGCATATGCCACAAACACCTGCAAAGGTGGTGATTACAGAGTTTTCTGGTATTTCTGATGCTTATAATAGTGATGTGTCTTTTATTAATGCTGTGTTGGATAAGGCAGCTCGCGAAATAAGACCATCTGAAATGAACCCATCTGAAATGAACCCATCTGAAATTAATTCCTAGAACTAGTATAGAGCTAATATTTATTCAATATCTCGACAATAAAATAGAGTTTTTATTCTGTAATTTGACCACGCCTAAGATTAAAGAAAATTTGTTCTAAAATTCCAATATTTACACCAGGTGCATTGGTTTTTTCACCTTCATAATCAAAATCTTTCGGCAGAGCATCTATTTTATTCATATTTAAAAGAAGACCATTATTGTCAAAGGAAAAAACATATAATTCACTTGAAATTACAATTTCTTTTCTTGCAAGAGGGGCACGTTTTGTTACATTAGAATAATATAGATTTCCAGAATTAAAGGCGCCTTTAAAACTTGGTGGTCCAAGTAATAACGTAAGATCAGACTGGGTAGTAGTCCCTATTTGGATTTTATCTATATTAACAGAATCTATTTGGTTTCCATGCGTTGATTGCGCAGCAGAACAGGACAATAACATCCCAATCGCAAAGATAGAAAATAAAAATGACATAATAGACCGATTGTAAATGCGCACATTATGAGTGATGTGTTTTATATCGGTTGAATTCATAATTAAGCTTATGAAATGTCTGTTTATGAGCATTTAAATATTCCTGCGTTATATGCAAAAAGTCATTGATAATTCTAAATTTCGTTGTTAATCAATGCCTATTCTGTTAGCTAAGGTCAATAAATTATAAGGATTTTTTTTATGATAGCTAACTCTTTTCGTCAAAAAATAGCTAGTGTTTTTTCCAGCGGGTCAAAAGCTGAAATGGAATTACCGCAGAAAATATATAATAGTTGTTTACAGGCAAGTAGAAGACCTGAATTTTATACCTCTTTTGATGTTGCAGATACATTTGACGGTCGTTTTGATATGTTATGCCTTATCATGAGTATTTACATACAAAGGCTTAATCAGGACACATCCCAAAATAAGAAATTCAGTCAAAATCTATTTGATATCATGTTTAAGGATATCGATGTTACCTTGCGCGAAATGGGGGCAGGTGATCTAGGTGTTGGAAAGCGTGTGAAAATTATGTCTGAGAGTTTTCTTGGAAGGCTGACTAAATATTGCGATAATTTAACGTCCAGAGATTCAGGTTCATTAGCAGAAAGTCTTTCAAGAAATTTATATAGACAAGAAGGATATGTTCATGAAAAAAGCCCACTTATTAATTTGGTTTTTAAAATACAAGAGCATCTTGCAAAATTACCAATTCAGAAAGTAATGTCAGAAGAATTTAATATGAATGATGTTGTTTTATCCTGTCTTTCAGGTTCAATTAAAAATTCATAGAGTTAGACAATGCAAAAACTAACCCTAGATAACAAAATAGATTTACTATCTATTTCCCGAGGAACAAAAAAAATGTCTTTTTCAGGTCATTTGGACGAAAAAAGGTGTAACTATATCAAAGATAGATTTGATTTTCTTGCATTAGATAATGTCATTTTATCCTCACATATCAAAAAAATTACCAAAGATTGTTGGGAACTAAAAGGTAATTTATCAGCTGATATTATACAAAAATGTGTTGTAACAGGTGAACCTGTTAAAGAAAAACTAGCAATTATGTTAGAAGAAAGATATGTTCTTCAAAATGAGGATAATGAACAAATAACGGAAATCGACGCTGATGCTGTAAATGTGGAACTTCTTGATTCACATATGTTTGATGTAGGGGAGTTCCTATCACAGGTGATTGGTGTTGAATCAGAATCATTCCCAAAGCAAGAAATCACCCCAGAAGTACAATCCTTTGGAGTTGAAGATAATGATCATCCATTTGCAAAACTTGCTATTTTGAAAAAATAGCGTACCTGTTTATTGTTCATCGCAAGATTGGGAGTATAAGTAAGTGTCATTGAACCTTCGAATTGCATTGGATGCTATGGGCGGGGACGATGCACCGGAAATTGTTATAGACGGTGCAAGTCTAGCGCGTGAGCGTCATCCTGATCTGCAATTAACATTAATTGGTGATAGTGCAAAAATAAGTGAGCTCACTAAAAAATATAAAAATTTGAGTGATGTAAAAATTATTCATGCAGATGATATGGTGGCAGCAGATGAAAAACCATCACAAGCACTGCGCCATGGCAAAAAGACATCAATGTGGTTGGCTGTAAATGAAGTAGCATTAGATAATGCGGACGCTATTATTTCTGCTGGTAACACGGGTGCTTTAATGGCAATTTCTAAACTGCAATTGCGTATGATTAGCGGCGTAACGCGCCCCGCAATCGCAGGTTTTCTGCCAACCTTGCGTGGGTTGTGCTGTATGCTTGACCTAGGCGCAAATATAGAAGTTGATGAACGAAATTTGGTTCAATTTGGTATTATGGGCGCTTCTTTTTGTGAGGCCATTACAGGTAAGCAAAACCCCTCTGTAGGTATATTAAATGTGGGTGAAGAAGACCAAAAAGGGTTTGATTATTTGCGTCTTGCTGGCACCAGTTTGTCGCATCAATCACTAAACTTAAATTATGTTGGGTTTATAGAAGGGTCTGACATAGTTGCAGGTGATACAGATGTGATTGTCACAGATGGCTTTACTGGAAATGTGGCTCTTAAAACAGCAGAGGGAACGGCTAAATTTTTTATGCACCATCTTCGTCAGGCTTTTCAAAGTACTTTGTTGAGTAAATTGGGATTTATTTTTTCCAGAGGCGCATTATTAAAAATGAGAAGAACTGTTGATCCTAGATACTATAATGGTGCTGTCCTATTGGGATTAAATGGCATTTGTGTAAAGTCGCATGGTGGTGCTGATTCTATTGGATTTTCAAATGCAATAGAAGTAGCGTGTAATCTAGTTAAACATGAATTTATTCCAAAGGTGAGTGACTCAATTTCAGAAGCAGAAAAAGTTATTCAAAGTAAGCCAGAATAGAAAATAATTTGATGAAACAGATATTAATGACTGGTGTTGGCTCTTACTTACCAGAAACAATTCTTACTAATAATGATTTGAGTCAATTTGTTGATACGAATGATAGTTGGATCAAACAACGTACAGGCATTGAATCACGAAGAAAAGCAAAGCCAGAAGAGTTAACATCTGATTTAGCTGTTAGAGCTGCTGAAAAGGCACTGCACTCAGCTGGGCTTGCGGCCAATGATATAGACTGCATCATTGTTGCAACAACAACGCCTGATTGCACATTTCCTGCTACTGCTACGATTGTGCAAAATAAATTAGGGGCGTTTAATGCATTTGCATTTGATGTCCAGGCTGTGTGTGCTGGTTTTGTCTATGCGCTTTCTGTAGCAAATGGATTAATGAGTTCTGGTCAAGGTAAAAATACTTTAGTTATTGGGGCAGAGACCTTTACTAAATTATTAGATTGGAGCGATAGGTCTACTTGTGTGCTGTTTGGAGATGGCGCTGGGGCTGTGGTATTACAGGCAGAAGAGAGTGAAGATGGGTATGGTATAATTGCTAATACGCTTCACTCAGATGGACGATATAAAGACATATTATATGTAGATGGCGGTGTTTCAAGCACAGGCTCTATTGGTCATGTAAGAATGCAGGGTAGGGATGTTTTTAAACATGCGGTAGAAAAGCTAGCGGCAGCAATGGACGAAGTATTATCAATTGCAGAATTAACAGCAGACGATATAGATTGGTTAGTGCCACACCAAGCAAATGTTAGAATTATCAATGCGATGCAAAAAAAGCTTAACCTTGCAGATGAAAAAGTAATAAAAACAGTGTCAACTCATGCAAATACCTCTGCTGCTTCTATCCCGCTTGCTCTTGCAGCAGGCGTAGAAGCAGGAAAAATAAAACCAGGTCATCTTCTTGCCTTGGAAGCAATCGGTGGCGGGCTAAGCTGGGGAGCTTGTTTAGTTAGATTTGGCAGGCCGGGGTAACGCTATGGCTCGTAGGTGCGCTTCTGCGTGTTGACTTGTATTATTTATGATGATAATTTTATCTTATGAGTAATACTTTAACACGATCTGATTTAGCAAACGCTGTCCATTTAGAAGTTGGACTCTCTAGAAATGAATCCTCTCAATTGGTTGAGGATGTACTTGAAAAAATAACAGATTGTTTTATCAAGGGTGAGAGCGTAAAATTATCCTCTTTTGGTACATTTAGCGTACGCTCAAAAAGTGAACGTATTGGTCGAAATCCGAAAACTGGTATAGAAGCAAAAATCACACCTCGTCGTGTGTTATCTTTTCATCCATCTATTTCTTTGCGCGAACGAGTTAATAAATAATGACTGAGAAGTCGGTTGGCGCTTATAAAACAATTTCTGAAGTATCAAAATTAATAGATGTTGCATCTCATGTATTACGTTTTTGGGAAACTAAGTTTTCTTCTGTAAAACCTCTAAAAAGAAGCGGCGGTAGAAGATATTATAATTCAGAAGATATTGAGGTTTTATCTAAGATTAGGTCCCTTTTATATAATGAGGGATATACGATTAAGGGTGCTCAAAAAGTTTTAAGATCATCAAAGCGTGCTGGTGTAGAAAAGCAAATTTCGTCCAATTTGACAGAAGATTCTAGTAGGCAATTGGCAAAAAATTCACAGAATATAAGTAAGCAATCTGATTCAATGCAAACTGACTTAAGCATTTTAAAACTTCTGCGTGACAGCGAAGAGCGCCTTGATAGTTTTATTTCAGGATTAGCTAAATAGCTGTTTATTTTTTTAACTTGTTAATAACTATAAACGCCATTTTTTTATTATTTCGGAGCGTAGCGCAGCCTGGTAGCGCACTACACTGGGGGTGTAGGGGTCGCAGGTTCAAATCCTGCCGTTCCGACCATTTTTTGGTATATTTAATACCGAATAACAGATAGTTATGATTAATTTTTTATATAAAATTTAGGTTTATTCAATTACCTGTAATCCCAATTTACATGGAATGAGATAATTATTCTATTCCATAATTTCTGATTCATTGATTTTCAACGCAGATCTAAAAATATCAATTTTTGTTCTTATTTCTTTTATATGTTCTTCTAGTTCCGCGCTTTCAGCATTTATTTCAAACATACTTTTAATTTGTAATTCTAGTTGAGAAGTAATTTTTTCTAATTCAGAAGCGAGTGCTGCTGATTGATGATTTGAGTCTATTAATCTGTGTTGAGTCTTTTGCCATAAGGCAAATAAAACGGGCTCTTTTTCTGAGAGTTTCAATATAAAGCTTCTTGGTATTTTTCGAGCTTTTAAGCCTCCAGCACCTGCTACTGCGGTAACCGTTCTTTTTGTATTTAAGATCAAAGATGTTTCGCCAAAAATTTCTTTGACACCG
>JABJAN010000059.1 GCA_018666135.1 Alphaproteobacteria bacterium
CAGCTTATAATTAAAAAACATTACAACAGTCAATCCTTTTCTTTCGGAAAAACGCTATTTTTATCTATAAAATTCAATTATTTAATGATGTGGTATTATAATACCGTAAATTTTCACTAAAAAACCAAATTGACCATTCAATGGCTTATTGCGTATAACCAACAATAATTATTTTGGCTGATGTGGAATATTTAAAATTTATCTATAATAAAGATAACAAAAACATATAAACGCAGCTGTTAAACAGATTTAATACAGCAATCAAGTCAGCAGATTAAACCAATTAAGTGATAAACAGCAAATATCAAACAGGACAACAAAAACATGATTATATTGATTGATAATTATGACAGCTTTACTTGGAATTTATGGCATTTTTTGTCTGATTTGGGCGCTGAAGTTACCACGATTAGGAATGATATATATTCCGTTTCTGAAATCATAGAGATGAAACCAAGTGGAATTGTACTTTCACCAGGTCCAGGGAGACCTGAACAGGCAGGAATTTGTGAAAACCTTATTAAGCAAGCTGCCCCTAAAATACCCATTTTAGGCGTTTGTCTAGGGCATCAAGCTATTGCAACTGCATTTGGTGGCTCAGTGTCTTTATTATCTCCTCCTGTTCATGGTAAATTATCTCTTATTGAACATCAAAACACAGGAGTCTTTGAGGGATTATCACAATCTTTTCCTGTAACTCGGTATCACTCCTTGGTTGTCAATCGCCAAGATTTACCAAAGGAGCTTGAAGTTATTGCCCAAACAAATGAAGGTATTATCATGGGAATGCAGCATAAAAATTATCCTTGTGTCGGTGTTCAATTTCATCCTGAATCGATTGCATCTGTTGGTGGATACAGAATTCTTGCCCATTTTCTTGCAACAACAGGGAAAAACTCTATTACAGAAACAATGCTTCAAAATCTTGAACAACAAACATTAAGATTAGACATTCGTTTCCCGGAGCAAATTCATGTCTGAAATTTTAAAACCACTTATCGTTCGTTTATGTGAAGCAGAAACGCTATCTTATGATGAGATGCAAACAGCTTTTTCCATATTGATGGAAGGAGAGGCAAGCAATGCACAAATAGCCGCCTTTATGATTGCGCTAAAATTGCGCACAGAAACAGCATCTGACATCGCAGCAGGTGCATCACAGATGCGTGCGAATACACATAAAATAGATGCGCCAGCAGGATCCATAGATATTGTAGGAACTGGCGGTGATGGCGCGCATAGCTTAAATATTTCAACTGCTGCTGCATTAATTGTTGCAGGATGCGGCGTGCCTGTTGCCAAACATGGAAACAGAGCAGTATCTTCAAAGAGCGGTGCTGCAGACGTTCTAAGTGAGTTAGGGATAAATCTTGATTGTGATTTTTCTCTTATCGAAAAATCCATCCGCCAAGCTGGTATTGGTTTTCTAATGGCGCCAAGGCATCACCCTGCCCTTCGGCACGTTGGTCCAACCAGGGTAGAATTAGGCGTTAGAACAATCTTTAATCTGCTTGGTCCATTATCCAATCCTGCTTTTGTTAATAAAGCTCTTATTGGCGTATATGATAAAAAATGGGGGCGTCCATTTGCTGAAGCGCTTGCGATACTTGGAACAGAACACGCATTTATTGTACATGGTGATGGCGGGTTAGACGAGGTTTCCCTTTCTGGTCCAACACTTGTTTATGCGCTAGATAAAGGAAATATATCAGAATTTCATATAAAGCCTGAAGATTTCGGCGTATCAAGCGCGCCGCTAAAGTCAATAAAAGGGGGCGGAGCAGAATATAATGCCTCAAAGCTTGGTGAATTGCTTGATGGTGTCCAAGGCGCCTATAGAGACATTGCTTGTATCAATGCAGCTACAGCACTTGTGGCAACAAAGAATGAAGAAAGTTTATCTGTTGCCTTTAATCGCGCAAAACAAGCAATTGACACTGGTGCTGCTAAGGGCGCACTTAACCAGCTAATAGCAATAACTAATTCTTAGCCTATGTGTGATATGTAAATGACTAATATACTTGATACAATAAATTCTAAAAAAGCAGAGGAGATCAGCCAGCTTAGGCAGCGCATCTCTCTTGCAGAACTAGAAGCAGCAGCGTTAAATGCTAACGCGCCTCGTGGGTTTACAACAGCTCTTCAAACAGCATCTCAAACTGGATATGGTCTTATAGCAGAACTAAAAAAAGCATCCCCTTCAAAGGGTCTGATAAGAGCAGACTTCGACCCAACGGACTTGGCAAAACAATATGAAATGGGCGGAGCTTCTTGTTTATCTGTTCTCACTGATGAAACTTGGTTTCAAGGCAAAAATGAAAATATACAGCTTGCCAGACAAGCAACCAGCCTTCCTATCCTACGAAAAGATTTCATGATTGACCCAATACAAATCATAGAATCAAGAGCCTTAGGGGCTGATTGTATATTACTTATTATGGCATCACTTAGTGATGCGCAGGCAAAAGAATTAGAGACGGTTGCCCATAGCTATAATATGGATGTTCTAATCGAAATTCATGATCAGACAGAATTAGAAAGAGCAATGCATTTAACCTCCCCTCTTATGGGTATAAATAATCGCAATCTTAAAACAATGGAAATATCACTTCAGGTTGGCATCGCGATGCTACCCAAATTACCGGCCGATAGAATAGCGATTGCTGAGTCTGGGTTATTTACTTCAAGCGATTTAGAAATTATGGCAAAGGCAGGCGCTCGGTGTTTTTTAATTGGTGAATCATTGATGCGTCATAAGAATGTTGCTAATGCAACACGCCAAATACTCTCAAACCCTGTTAAAGGCAACATCTGATATGAGTGACGAATTCACCCACTTTAATGCAGCTGGTAAACCTTATATGGTAGATGTTGGGCACAAATCAGTAACCAAACGAATAGCAATTGCTAAAGGTCATATTTTTATGGCCAAACCAACAATTGAAAAAATCAAAGCGAATAAGCTTGCTAAAGGAGATGTATTATCTGTTGCGCAGATTGCTGGCGTGTTAGGGGCAAAACAAACATCTAATCTAATACCGTTGTGTCATCCATTAGGACTTGACCATGTAGATTTATCTTTTGAAATTAA
>JABJAN010000060.1 GCA_018666135.1 Alphaproteobacteria bacterium
CATTTCCATTCTCCTATTTTAGAGAATAGCTTTAATGTATTGTCATAAGTAATCTGTGCCATTTCTTCTGATGACACCCCACAACACTCACTGAGTTTTTGCAGTGTATGAACAGTATAAGCTGGCTCGTTTGTTTTGCCTCTAAAGGGGACAGGAGCAAGGAAAGGAGCATCTGTTTCAATCAGCAATTTATCTACAGGAAGTATAGATGCAATTTCTTGTAACTCTATTGATTTTGGAAATGTTAAAATACCTGAAAAACTGATAAAAAATCCAATATTAATTGCCTTCAGGGCCAATTCTTTTCCTGAACTAAAACAATGCAGCACCCCTTTAAAAGGTGCTTTTTTAAATTCTTCTTCGATAATATTTGCCATATCTTCATCCGCATCACGCGAATGAATAATGATGGGTAAATTTAATTTCCTAGCCGCCTCTATTTGCACCCTAAAACTATCTTGCTGTTTTTGACGAGGTGCACATTGATAAAAATAATCAAGACCTGCTTCGCCTATTGCAACACATTTTGGGTGAGTTGCAGCTTCAATTATTGCGTTTAGATTACAGGCATCTAGCTCTGATGATGCCTCATGTGGATGGATGCCTGCTGAAAAAAACACATTTTCATATTTTTCTGCTATTGCTTGCACATCTGAAGATTTACTTAACTTGACACCAATAGAAATAATTTTTTTAACATTCGCATCACTTGCTCTGCTAATAACATCATCTAGCTGGTCTATCAGTTTTGGGTAATCTAAATGAGCATGAGAATCAATGATAGGAACAGGTGAATGCATTTATCCCTCCTCTGCAATCTGATGCCGCGGAAACACACCTTCTGGTTTTTCTATAATGCGACCAGATAATAAATTAACGTCAGATAGATGAACAAATGTTCGCTCACTTTCATTTACTTTTATTTGCCCAAGTATTTTTGCAGAAGCATCTGGCATAAATGGCTGAGTAAGCAAACCAACACATCTTATCACTTCAACCAAAACACCAAGCACATCTGCCATCCTATCTGTATCTGTTTTTTTCAAGGCCCAAGGCGCTTGTTTATCTACATATCTATTTGCCTCTGCAATCACATTCCAAATTTGACGAAGAGCATCATGAAAAGATTGATTATCTATTTGTGCACGCACCTTGTCAGGCAATTCTTTTAGCATAGCAAGCAGACTAGCATCATCATCTAATAGATTTATTGGTAGTGATGGTATTTTGCCATCTAGGTTTTTAAATATTTGTGATAATACGCGTTGCGATAAATTTCCAAGGTCATTTGCAAGGTCACTATTTATTCTATGCAACAAAGCCGATTGTGAGAAATCTCCATCTCTTCCAAATGGTACTTCACGCATTAAAAAATATCGAATTTGATCTAATCCATATTTATCAATTAGCGTAATAGGGTCTATCACGTTACCAAGTGACTTAGAAATTTTTTCACCTTCATTTGTCCACCAACCATGTGCAAAAATACGAGAAGGCAAGTCAAGTTCAGCTGCCATCAGAAATGCTGGCCAATATACCGCATGAAATCGCAAAATATCTTTACCAACCATATGTAAATCAGCAGGCCACCAATTTTTAAAGTCCTCACTATTAGGCTCAGTCCAATTGGTGGCAGTGATATAATTAGTAAGTGCATCTAACCATACATACATCACATGTTCTGGGTCACCTGGCACTGGCACCCCCCAATCAAAAGTAGTCCTTGAGATTGACAAATCTTTTAGACCCCCTTCAACAAAACGTTTGATTTCGTTGAAACGGCTTGCTGGCGCCACAAAATCTGGATTTTTTTCGTAAAAATCGAGTAAAGGTTGTTGCCATTTTGAAAGATCAAAAAAGTAAGATGGTTCTTCAACCCATTCAACTGGCGCACCAGTTGGTGCTTTTCCATCAATCAACTCGCTCTCTGCAAAAAATGCTTCATCACGAACAGAATACCATCCTGAATAAGCTGAAAGCGTTATATGTCCATTATCCATTAATTTTTGCCATATTTTTTGGCAAGATTCATAATGTCGAGGCTCAGTAGTTCTAATAAAATAATCATTTGAAAAGTTCATTTTTTCCGTGAGATACAGAAAATTCTTAGACACTTTATCGGTAAATTCTTGAGGAGAAACGCCTGCCTTATTGGCTGCAATTTGTACCTTTTGCCCATGCTCATCAGTGCCTGTCAAAAACATCACCTCATAATCATCTAAACGCTTAAACCTTGCCAAGACGTCACAAGCAAGCGTTGTATAGGCATGCCCAATGTGAGGATTATCATTTACATAATATATAGGTGTTGTTATGTAATAGCGTTTTTTCATAAAATTTCTTTCTCACATTGAGAATGTATAATGACGTAAATATGTTGTCTTGCATAGCCTATGGGGTCTGTGTTTGACTATATATTTTATAAAATATTTGTTGCATAAAAACCCCCATATCAAGATAGCTTTGCTCTGCTTGTTGAAAGCCAATCTGCCACTCAATATGAAATTTTGCTAATTCTTCTGCTGTGTGTTTTTCAGCCAAATATTCTGCAAGAGTTAGAAGAGAAATATGGTCAAAATCATTCTCTTTATTTTTTATATTTTTATCATCTGCTATACTTAAAGCAGCTACTGCA
>JABJAN010000010.1 GCA_018666135.1 Alphaproteobacteria bacterium
AATGCTATTTGTCTTATTCTACCTCACAAAGCTATGATTGGCTTTGATGGGGGTGCAATTGGTGCAGATATTTACTGTGATAGAACAGGCGTGCATGGCAAAACGCTAGATGATTGTGCTAAAATCCTAGATGCCTTGAAAGATTCTGAAAACGGCTATTATGATGAAAGAGACCCATACACCACCAATCCTCGCTCTTCTATCATTCAATCCACCTTTGCAAGCAGCCTTGCTGATGACACCACACTACCAAGCCTTAGTAAAACGCGGCTTGGATTAATTGTTGAGTCTCTTGTTTATCCCTCTGATTCTCTTACCGAAAAACCAATTATAGATGCCGCAAAAGCAGAGATAAAAAAAACACTCATTAAAAAGCTAGGTGCTACCATCTTACAATCTGATGACCCTTTATGGAAACAGGACCCAGATTTTGGTAATATGAATGTTGGTTTTCGCAGAGCCCTTGCAAAGCTTCTACCGATATTTATGCCAGATATTCTTTTTCGTCTTGACCATTCAGGTAGTCCTGTTTTTCCTGAATTTGCAGAAGCGATAAAACCAACAGAGTTCTTTCCTGGAAGATTTTTTGGAACTGGCACACTAGACCCAATTGATTATATGGTGGCACTTGCAGAAGGAATTATTCAGCCCCCTTCCAATTTAACCATCGCTTCCATCCAAGAACAAAAATTATCCAATAGTTTTCGCTTTCACATTAGTCAATATTTACTGAGAAGAGCTGCAGATTGGAAGGCGGCAGGGTTCCATGAAGCTCTTGATAATTGGAAAATTCTTAATGCACGCTCAAAGTTTTGGGGAGATGACCAACGCGCCGCATTTAAAAATTGGGAAGAAATCTCAGACCCAAGAAATGCGCTTGACGGACGCCAAGGTGTTAATGAGCGCATTATGCTTCGAGAATTATTGAGACGTATTGATATGATGGTTCTAATAGAAAATAACCTTGATGCATTTGTTCGCTTACATACGCCATGGGCACCTGGAATTATTGGGCAGCCGCATCAATATGATATCAAACATAATCTACGCCCAGAAAGTTTATATGGACCTAATGCGGGGCTAACAGAAATATTGGTGCCTGCAGGTTATGTTAGGTCAACCTATGACCCTATATTTACGCTTAATGATGATGCCACAAAATATGTATCAAAGGCATCAAACAAAAAAACTAAGCTTGATGCGCCTGGTCTCCCCTTCTCACTCGTTTTTCGTTCTGAGCCAGGAACAGAAGACACGCTGCTTAAGATTGCTTCCTCCTACGAAAAAGCCTCAAAAAGGAGAATATCTCCTCCAAATTTTGGACCAATTTAACGCATAAAATCATAAATTTAGATCATAATTAACGAGGTACCCTATGCTTAATCTATTGAATTTATGTGTGTCTGTTCTTCCCATTTCTCATCTAATTTTCATTCCCGTTTCATTTAATTTTCCTCCAGTTTTCGTCCATTCGAGCAATCTAACACAGAGTGATATTGGTTAATTTTAATAAGGTGAATAGTAAATATATCATTATTTATTTGTTGATTATTATGCATCTGCGGTAATTGGTTTAAATGAGCGAACTTTACTCTAAAAAATCACAATTTGGCTGGGCTTTATATGATTGGGCATCTTCTCCTGTTCCCACCATTCACGCCACATTTGTATTCGCAGTTTATTTTTCTACCATCATCATGCCAGATGGTGGCTCTGTTATATGGGCCTATATGACAGGCATAACAGCGCTCATAATTGCCATTCTTGCCCCGTTTATGGGAAGTTATGCGGATAAAACAGGTCAATTTAAAGAATGCACCATTATATTTATTTTACTTGGCTCAATAGCAACTGGCTTATTATGGTTTGCAAAACCTAATGAAGCATTTATTGCCTATGCACTTATATTATCTGCCATCTCAATATTTTTCCTTGAAAGTAGTTTTGTCTTTTATAACGCCATGCTTGGTAAAATGATAAAACGCGATAATATTGGCTCTTTGTC
>JABJAN010000061.1 GCA_018666135.1 Alphaproteobacteria bacterium
TAATTGGCCCTTATTTGCTAATTCTGGAAAAGCATTTGCCACCGCAATTGCATCCTCAATTTCTTGTCCAAAATAATCCACCAAAACAGTCAATGTGCGTTCAGGAAAAGTTTTGTGAAATAATTCTGCTGCTCTAACCGTGCTTCCTGCATATCCAATTAGCGCATGCGGCATGGTACCCATTCCGTGCGTCATACCAAAAAAATGCGCTGTTGCATCTGCTGCACATCCAGCAAACCCTTTGGCACCATTTTTAGAAATCGCTTTTTTTGACCCTACTGACGCCCCATATGCCATCAATTCTGCCATTTCAGTTCCAGCACAATGACGTGCATCCATCGCAATAAAACTCACCTCTGGCAATTCTATTGACATATGATAGGCGTTATAAGCTGCTACACAGGCTGCCCCTAATTTCTGTAAAAATAGCGTTTCAAGGTCTACTAAGGCAACCATGCTGCCTGTGATATAAAACATTGGCTCGCCAGCACCAACCCATGACCCTTCTTTAAAAAGATGTTCAATTTTTACTTCAACCCCCCTCATGGAGGTCATTTCAAGCAACCAGTCTATTGCCAATTGTGAGGCAAGCGTAACTGGACGACGCATAAACACAGCATAAGTAACTTCTGCATCCCCGTGTTCAAGCAGAACCTGCCGCGTTAAATTAAAATAACTATCGGTATAGCGCGGATGAGATTGTGTATCTGGCCACATCTTTGTCACTTTCCTCACCTTTAACCCCTTATTTAAAGAAAACGGTTATATAGCGTGTAAAATTCCAGCAGTGTGATCACGGCGCTTTTTCATAAGATTTGCAATTAAAAAAGCAAGCTCAAGTGACTGGCTAGCATTAAGCCGAGGGTCACAATGAGTATGATATCTATCCCCAAGTGATTCTTCTGTGACTGAGACAACACCACCAACACATTCAGTTACATTTTGACCTGTCATTTCAAAATGTATTCCACCTGGGTAGGTACCAACACTATCATGAGCAGCAAAAAACCCTTCAACCTCTCGCATAACATCCTCTAAACGACGCGTTTTGTATCCAGAACTAGCCTTAACCGTATTACCATGCATTGGATCACAGCACCAAACAACCTGCGCACCTGCCCTATCAACAGCACGCAATAATTCTGGTAATTTGGCCATGACATGATCAGCCCCCATTCTTGCTATTAGTGTTAATCTGCCTGGGATATTATCTGGGTTAAGTACATCAATCAGCCTCAGCAAATCGTCAGTAGCAAGTGAGGGTCCACATTTAAGACCAATCGGGTTAGCAATGCCTCGCATATATTCAACGTGGGCACCGTCTATTTGCCTAGTACGATCGCCTATCCAAACCATATGCGCAGAAGTCGTAAACAGCTCTTTTTGGTTGGTGATAGTATCTTTCCTAGTCATCGCCTCTTCATAATTCAGCAATAACGCTTCATGGCTGGTGTAGAACTCGGTTTCCATCAAAGATCGTGTATTGTCTGATCTAACACCGCAAGCAGCCATAAATTGCAAGCATTCCTCAATTTTTTCAGAAAGTTGATCAAATTTCTTTGATTGCGCCGTATTCTTTATATATTCGCTATTCCAGCTATGTACTTGGTCAAGGTTTGCCATTCCTCCTTGCGAGAATGCACGCAGCAAGTTCAACGTCGCAGCAGAATGGTCATATACATTTAACAACCTTGTTGGGTCTGGTATTCTATTGACTTCATTAAATTCAATACCATTAACCATATCACCGCGATAAGAAGGTAACTCCATCCCATCAATAACTTCAGTAGGGGCAGAACGCGGTTTAGCAAACTGACCAGCCATCCTGCCGACTTTTACCACCGGCAGACCAGCACCAAAGGTCAGGGCAACTGCCATTTGCAAAATTACCTTAAAACTATCTCTGATATTATTTGCACTAAATTCAGCAAAACTCTCTGCGCAATCTCCGCCCTGGAGCAAAAATGCTTTACCATTTGCAACATCTCCAAGTTTTTTTCTTAAATCCTGCACTTCGCCTGCAAATACAAGAGGGGGGCGTTTACCAAGAGTTTCTTCCACCTCTTTTAAAGAGGATAAATCAGGATATTCTGGGACCTGTTTAATCGGAAATTCGCGCCAGCTATTTGGTTGCCATGTCATACCAACACCTATTTTTTTAACCTGTTATTACAGACCATTTTATTACTTTTAATTATGTATGGAATGTACCGTCTAGCACGCGCAAATGCAAACAAACTTCATAAATCCACCTGTTTTATGGAGATAATTTTGTATGTTATCAATTAAATCATAGTAAATTGATTAAATTCTTGATTAAAGTCTTAAAATGTCAGCGACTTGGAGAACGCATTGTAACAAATTCTTCTGCTGCTGTTGGATGAATTCCAACTGTAGCATCAAAATCTGATTTAGTTGCCCCCATTTTCATTGCGATTGCAATACCTTGCATAATTTCGGCACAATCTGGTCCAACCATATGCGCACCCAGCACTTTATCGGTTTCCGCATCAACGACCAATTTCATATAGCTTTTTTCTTGCCTGCCAGAAATCGTATTTTTCATTGCTCGAAAACGTGATTCATATATTTTGATTTTTTTGCCCTGCTGAATGGCATCTAACTCACTGATGCCTACACACGCTATTGGAGGCTGGCTGAAAACAGCAGATGCTATCATATCATATGACATAACACGCGGATTATCCCCATAAAAACTATCCGCAAAAGCATGCCCTTCGCCAATAGCTACAGGGGTTAAATTAACCCTATCTGTTACATCCCCAATTGCATAAATAGAGGGAACTGAAGTTTGCGCATCTTCTGAGACTATAATTTGTCCGACAGGTCCTGTTTTTATCCCAACTTCATCAAGACCAAGAGAATGTGTATTTGGCTTTCTGCCTGTTGCAGATAAAATCTGGTCTGCAATGATAGTCTCTTGTGTGTTTAACCATATTGTCTGTTTTCCAGATTCTGCTTCGACTTTTGTTATTGATGTTTGCGGGTGAAGTATAACCCCTCTATCAACAAGACACTCCGCAATATGCTCTCTTACATTTTCATCAAACCCACGAAGCGGAAAATTACTCCTGTAAATCAAATGTGTTTTACTTCCAAGAGCAGCAAATATACCTGCAAATTCCAAAGCAATATACCCACCACCATGAATTACGATGGTCTCAGGCAATTCATTTAAATCAAGTGCCTCATTTGAAGTTATGGCATTTTCTGCCATGCCAGGAATATCCAAAATTGTTGGCATACCGCCAACAGCAATTAAAATTCTCTTAGCAGATATAGTTTTGTCATTAACCAAAATTTCGTGCGGACCTGCTAATTTTGCAGCTCCAGAGATTAGATTGACACCAGAATTCTTCAGAAGATTTCTGTAAATTCCCTCAAGCCTATCAATTTCAATATCCTTAGCTGATATCAGAGATGACCAATCATGCTGTACGCCTGAAATTTGCCATCCAAACCCCTTCGCATCTGTCAGCTCATGTGCAAAGCTTGAGCCATAAACCAGCAGCTTCTTGGGAACACATCCTCTAATAACGCAGGTGCCGCCAGGACGATCCTTTTCAATTACAGCAACTTTTGCCCCATGCGAGGCAGCAATCCGTCCAGCTCTTACCCCTCCTGAGCCTGCGCCAATAACAATCAGGTCATAATCATAGCTTTCCATGGCAACTCCTACCCACTTCCATAATTCAATGGTCTTCTATTAGCCCATTTACGATAGTGTTGTCGAGAAAGCTTGTATTAAATTGTTCGATTGTGGGTTAGTTATGCGTTTTAAATACCTTTAAGAAATTCAAGAGATAGGTGATTATTATCATCTTCGTCCTCATTTCCCTTTGCTCTATCCTGTTGAACAGCAAATTCCTTTAATAATAAATTCTGAGCAAAATTACTTACTAATTGGCTCAGTCCAAAGTTGTTTAAATTACAGATAGAACGTTTTATAAAATAACTTACTGATTTTTCAGTAGATCAAACGCCAATTCCATCAATTGAAAATGCAAATGAATCTTCATCCATCATGCCTGCTAAAAATGATTTAATCATAAAACATTCATCTTTCATAGAAAGTGACCCGTGAATAAAAACAATGTCATCAACACAGGTTTCTTCTAAATGAATTATCACCCCTGTAATATGGGGAATATAGATCCAATGCCCCTCCTCTAATTTATAAAAGTTAGTTGGCATTTTATTATCTAGGCAATCAGCAATGAGTTGACTAAGTTTGGTTTTCACTTTTTTCTCCAAATATAAAAAAGTTAAATTGACCAGATTTTGTCTCTTTTCACAATTATTCTGCTGTACTATCAAAATGGGTAAGTTAATTTATTTATTTGAAAATTGAGAATAGTGATTATCATCGAATTTTTTAAATAAAGCGGATTGGCAAAAATAAAAATCAATGCTTAATTATCAAACACCGCATTCATAAAAAATAAATTATTACCAATCAGGGAATTACAATGACACCCAACCCAATTTTATGGCACCCGTCGCGCGCACAAATTGATAATGCTGAAATAACAGATTTTGCTAATTGGGTAGAACGTAATCATGGGTTCAACTGGCAACAAGTTTATAATCGTCTGTGGTCTTGGTCAGTTGAACATTCTGATTTATTCTGGAAATCAATTTGGGATTGGCATGGTATTATAGGACATCAAGGGGAACGCATATTGATTAACCCTGATAAAATCCCAGGTGCTCAGTTTTTCCCAGATGCCACATTAAATTTTGCTGAAAATTTACTTCAGCAGGCAGATGATCAGATCGCCATTTCAAGCCATCATGAAAAAGGCACCTCAGAACAGCTAACTCGGGCAACTCTTAAACATGATGTGATGGCGCTTGCAGGTTGGATGCAATCCAAAGGGGTTGGCAAAGGAGACAGAGTTGCTGCCTATATCCCAAATATACAACAAGCCGTGGTAACAATGCTGGCAACTGCCTCCCTTGGTGCCATCTATTCTAGCTGCTCTCCTGATTTTGGATTTAACGGTGTTTTTGACCGTTTTAGTCAAATCGAGCCTAAAATACTTGTTACAATTGATGGCTATTTCTATGCTGGCAAGAAAATTAACAGGGCAGATATAATTCTCCAGCTTGGCAAAAAATTACCTAGTCTTAAGCATATTCTAGTTCATAATTATATTGGAGATGCTTCTGATTTAATTTCTAACCAGAATATATCATTATATTCAGATGCCCTAAATCACGCACCGATAACTGATTTTGTACCTGTTAAATTTAACGATCCGTTATATATTTTATATTCATCTGGCACGACAGGCGTACCAAAATGCATTCTGCATAGCGTAGGTGGCACTCTTGTTCAACATATCAAAGAGCACCGTCTTCACTCAAATGTCAGACAAAACTCGTCTGTATTTTATTTTACAACTTGTGGATGGATGATGTGGAACTGGCTTGTATCTGCGCTTGCCCTAAAGGCTAAAATTGTTTTGTTTGAGGGCAATCCATTCTATCCTGGACCAGAACGACTTTGGCAAATGGCTGAAAGTGAAAAAATTAATTTATTTGGAACTTCTGCTAAATATATTGATGCTGTTCGAAAATCTGGTTTGAAACCAAATGAAATTGTTGATTTAAGCCACCTTGAGCTATTGTGTTCTACTGGCTCACCTCTAAATACAGAAGGGTTTGATTTTATATATGAACATGTATGCCACTCTCTTCAGCTTGCCTCTATATCAGGTGGCACAGATATTGTGTCCTGCTTTGTACTTGGCTGTCCTATAAGACCTGTCTATGCTGGTGAAATACAGTGCCGCGGATTGGGCATGGATGTGGTAATTCTTGCAGAAGATGGCTCTGCCCTTACTGAAGAACAAGGTGAGTTATGCTGCAAATCTGCGTTTCCATCGATGCCAATTGGTTTTTGGAATGACAAAGATGGTCAAAAATATCACCATGCCTATTTTGATAGCTATAAAAATATATGGCGACATGGCGACTGGGCAACGCTTACAAAGCAAGATGGTATTATTATTCATGGAAGATCAGATGCAACGCTAAATCCTGGTGGGGTTCGAATTGGCACTGCTGAGATTTACCGTCCGGTTGAATCATTTGATGAAATAATAGAAGCGTTAGTAATTGGTCAGTCATTCGAGGATGATGTTCGTATAATATTATTTGTACGATTAAAAGAAGGGGTGATTCTTGATGATGAATTGCGCGACAAGCTCAAAAAAGAAATAAGAGCAAAGGCAACCCCAAGGCATGTACCAGCTATCATTTGTGCAGTTGCAGATATTCCGCGAACTCGTTCTGGTAAAATCACTGAACTAGCTGTAAGAGATGTAATCCACAATCGTTCTGTTAAAAATACAGAAGCACTGGCGAATCCTGAAGCCTTGAAATTGTTTGAACATTTGCCAGAATTAGCACTGTAAAATCGGCTTTAGCTCTTTAATGCTTAATTTAAACAGGATTCAAAGCCTTAATCTTGACCTAACGCCTATCCTTTTTGCCGCAAAAATGATTGGACAGCACTTGAGTTAGCAAATCTCTTTTTGTTTTTTTTCAGAAATGCTAACTCAGCTATCAATGCATTATCTTCTGCTTTTTTAAGCTGAGTTTCATCTGGCGAAGGTTCAATAATCTGCGGCGCACAAATATGGCTTATATAGGTGTGGTTGGCACTCACTCTGTCTGCCGTTACTTTAAATTTAGCTTTTTGTCCAACAGGCCATTTTTCTCTTAATACAAGCAGCAAAACATATCCGTGTATTTCATTGTTTAATTTACTCAAAACAAAGGATTCAGCAATATAGGCCATCTCTGCCTGTTGTGTCTCAGTTAAATCTTTCTCTGCAAAATTATCTAACATAGCGCCAAGCAAGTTTATGTGATCCTCAGGCAGGCTAGGCACGGCTATGGCTTCTCGTTTTTTTGAGATATCTACTTCAAATGTTTCAATTTCCGTTTCGCCCATAACAGACAGAATAAATTTATTACTCATCTTCATCTACCTCTCAAAAATCAAAACATATCAACAGAGGATGTTTATAGGTCTGGTGCTCAAAAATCACAATTGGTTTTAGGTAAAAAATTTATCTCAGGGTTAAAATAACTCTTCATTAAAAAAAGGAGGGTTTAATTAAAATTGCGAAATAGGCTGCTGCCAAACAGCAAACCAACACCCCTAATCCCAAAGCAGTATGAAGAAGCGATATTTTGCCTCCAGGTCCTGTCTTATCGTCGCGTGAGCCATGTATCATCGCAGGTACAAGATTTTTACCAAGCCAAAAACGATAGAAAAAAAGCGCCCCTAAATGCATTAAAACGACACCAATCAATATTAGTTTTGTGTTTTCATGAAGTTCAGATGCCAAATCACTCAATGATGGTAGAAGATGCGCAAAAGGACCATCAAATAAAATATCATCATTTGATAGTGAACCTGTGAGAGCAAGCCAACTTGTTATAAAGATAAGTACGATACTTGCCCATCCTCCGACTGGCGAATGCCCTGCCATGGTTCCTGTATCTCGTTTTATCATGCGGATTAAATAACTAAAAAATATACGCGGTGGTTTAACAAAATTGACAAACTTAGCTGATGGACTTCCAATAAAGCCCCATATAATTCTAAAGCAACATAACCCTAAAACAGACATTCCAAAAAACTGATGAAACGATCTATCGTCCCATTCTGAGGTTATGAATGCAAGTATTACGCATAGCATCAACAACCAATGATATATTCGTAATGGAAGATCCCAAACTACCAATTTAATATCACTCCTTTAGATATATTGTTAATTTGGTTGAATTTACGGATAATTTAACATACCGATTATCCTTATGTCACTATTTTTACAATTAAGCATGGTTGAAGCAATTGATAGGCTTGCTGAACTTGATCTAGACATCAAGAATGCGCTTGAAGATTACGGCTATCCAGAAGACAGAATGATGCCTGCATCATTTGAAACAATTGCACGAATAATAATAGGACAACAAATATCTAGACAGGTTGCACACACACTTTGGCAGCGATTGCAGGAACAAAATCTTACAGACGCTGTAAAGATAAGTGCCGAAAATTCGGACAGATTAATGCAGGTTGGTCTTTCAAAACGAAAATCTAAATATATTATTGGCATAGCAAAGGCAATAATTAGCGCAGAGCTAGACCTTGACTGGCTTAGTCAGCAAGATGGCATTACGGTGCAACAACATCTTATATCCTTTCGCGGCGTTGGCACTTGGACAGCTGATAATTTTCGTTTGTTTGCGTTACAAGATTTTGATGCCTGGCCAGGAGGTGATCTTGCCTTGCAAGAAGCCATGAAAATTTTAAAAGGATTATCTAACAGACCTGGCAATTTAGAAATGCATGATTTGTCTGAACAGTGGGCACCCTACCGCGGGGCAGGTGCGCTTATGCTATGGCATATTTACGCTAAAAACAGGCGTCATGGGCAACCAATCTGAGATAATCAACCACATGGTCTAGAGTAGCAAGGGGGGGTGTTGTTCTGTATTTGGGAGAATAAGAGAGGCATTATCATTTGCTACATTGCCAACTGCTTTTGAAACTTTATGCCACTTAAAAAAATGACCTTCTGCTGCATCAAGACACTCATCTTCGATAGATTGCGACTTACCTAACCAATGCTGCCAATATTTTCTTTGTAATAACAAAGGGGTGCGGTGATGCAGGCGAGCAAGGTTTCCTTTTGCAGCTGCTGTTACAATCACAAAGCATGCTTGCTCCCCTTGATTAAAACGAAGACCCGCAAATGCCATCACTCTGCTATCTTTGAGGCTTATGTAATATGGTGTTTTTTCTGCATCCCATTCATACCATCCAGACGCAAGCACAAGACATCTTTGATGTTTGAAAGCCTCTTTAAATAATGGCTTTTCTGATAGTGTTTCAGAACGGGCATTGATAATTCGTTTCACCAAATTTGACTGCCAAACACCAAACCTATCTTGTGTATTTAGACTAAGATTAGAAATAGTATTTTCTGGCATCCGATTTTGTGTGAGTGTTAAACTTGTCTGGGATGGCGCAATATTCCAGCGATTTGGATAATTCTGTTCTGTTTTTAGTGCAAAACGATGCATTAATTCTTCATTTGTGGTAGTTAGCGTAAATCGTCCGCACATATGACGTAAATCTATCTTATTGATGTTTTTTGGAATAAAATATTAAAAGTTACCTAACAAAATTTTGTCATATAAAAAGCCTAAAAACAATCTATAATTTGACTGAATTTGACTGAATTTAACACTGCTATGATTGAAAAAGATTCTTGATAATGACCTTGCTCTCTGCCAATCAAATCAACGAAATCGAACTGGCTAGCCTCGCTTTACAGCAAGGTGAATTGGTTATTTTTCCAACTGAGACTGTTTATGGCATTGGGGCTGATGCAAAAAACTCAAAAGCAGTGGCAAAATTATATGCCGCTAAAAATAGACCTCAATTTAATCCGTTAATTGTTCATTGTGCTTCAACAGAAATGGCATTTAGTCTTGTTAATACAACAAAACTTGCACGCGATCTTGCTCATGCATTTTGGCCAGGACCTTTAAGCATTATATTAAATTGCACAGAAAATAGCCCTATTAGTTCACTTGCGCGGGCTGGACTTTCCAGCATTGCGTTGCGTGTTCCTGCTAATTCAGTATGCAGAACTCTTCTTAAACTTGCCGATATTCCAATAGTAGCTCCTTCTGCTAATCCAAGTGGAAAAATAAGTCCAACTGATATTAAGCATCTAGATCAGGCGTTGATGAGTAAATGTTCTCACATTATTGATGGTGGCAGATGTGATGCTGGCATTGAGTCAACCATTATAGATGCCCGTTTTGCAAATCCTGTAATTCTTCGCCCAGGTCCAATTACCCGTGCCAGTATTGAAAGTCATACAAAACTGCCCTGCAATTCAAGCAATTCAGGCAATTCAGGCGATTCAGGTGATTTGCCAGCTAACAATAGACCTGATGCCCCAATTGCACCTGGTCAGCTTGCTAGCCATTACGCTCCAATCTCAGAAGTAAGAATAAATGCGTCAGAAAAACAAGATGGGGAGATTTATATAGGCTTTGATTCTCCAAATGCGGACTATCATTTAACACAGACAGGAAATCTGGAGGAAGCCGCATCAAATTTATTTGATTTATTGCATCTTGCTGATACGAAAAGCCCCTCGAGAATAGCCGTTGCGCCAATTCCTAATATCGGCATAGGTGAGGCAATCAATGAGCGGTTAGCAAGAGCCTCTGCTCCCAGAGATTTTATATAATAAAGATGCGTTATAATATAATAAAGATGTGATATGAAAAAGGTTTTACAAGCAAATGGGAAATGATTTTCTTAATAAAATTAGCAGTGATATTACCCCGTCTATTATTGTTACTGACCCAGAGGAGATGGCACCCTTTTTAACTGATTGGCGTGGAAATTTCACAGGAACAGCCAAAGCGATTTTAATGCCAACAGATACAAACATGGTATCCAAGATAATGCAGATTGCACATGAGCAAAACCAAGTCGTCGTCCCTCAAGGAGGTAATACTGGTCTGGTGGGTGGTGGCATTCCAGATTCAAGCGGAAAAAGCATCATTTTAAGTCTACAAAAAATGAACCATATCATTGATTTTTCGTCAGATAACCGCACCATAACTGTGGAAGCTGGATGTATTTTACAAAATATTCATGAATTAGTTGAGGCTGAAAATTTATATTTTCCGTTAAGTCTTGCTGCCAAGGGAAGCTGCACGATTGGAGGCAATCTTGCAACAAATGCAGGCGGAATAAACGTATTAAGATATGGTACAATGAGAGAACAATGCCTTGGCATTGAAGTCGTTCTTGCTGATGGCACTATCATTAATCAGCTATCCTCATTGAGAAAAGATAATACAGGCTATGATTTAAAAAACCTGTTTATAGGATCAGAAGGAACCCTTGGGATAATCACATCTGCCTGTCTAAAACTTGTATCTCTTCCAACAGCAAGAGCAACCGCAATAGCAGTAATAGACAAATTTGAGCATGCATTAAGTTTGTTAGATATGCTTCAACATCTCACTGGCGACCAAGTAGAATCATTTGAGATTATGCCAAAAGTATTGTTAGACATCGTCTATAAGCAGTTTCCAGATATAAACCCGCCAATTCAGTTGAATGATGGTTTTATTGTCTTAATCGAAGTAAGCTCATCCAAAGCAGATGATTTGGAAAATGATATTACTGGGAAATCAGCATTACAAAATGTGATGGAAAGTTTTTTAGAGAACGCCCTTAATCACGCGCTTATTTCTGATGCAGTTGTGGCAAATAATGAAGCCCAGAGACTCATATTCTGGTCAATACGTGAAAACGCACCACAAGCAACAAAACAGGAATCCTGGCCAGTGAATACCGATATTTCTGTCAGACGAGATAAACTTGCCGAGTTTTACCAACATGCATCAGACGCCATTAGAAAAATTAGCCCTGATTGTAGGATATGTGGTTATGGACATGTTGGAGATGGTAATTTGCATTTCAACGTTGTAGAAGCTAGCGCAGGTGACCCTGATTGGTCAAAAAAACGGACAGAACTGTTATCTGCCATTTACTCATCATTATCTTTTTTTTCAGGTTCTATTAGCGCTGAACATGGTATCGGTCAGCTAAAAACTCAGCAGCTCATAGAAACTAAAGATCCTAATTATTACCGCATCATGACCATGATAAAAAATAATTTTGACCCAAAAAATTTACTTAATCCACATAGGATAATTAAGTGACCATATTTAATATAAAGATAGCTCTGAAAAATTATTAATCTAAATAAAACAAAAAATTATAAGGATTGAAAATAAATGGATGTTAAAATCATATCAACAAAACAAGATGTTCTTTCATTTTGGTTTGAAGAAATAAAACCAGAGCAACAATTTAAAAAAGATGCTGATTTTGACGCAATGCTAACCACTAGAGCGAGTGAGATTGTGCGAAAAGCCTTAAATGGTCAGATTGATAGCTGGGCAGAAACAGCAGATGGAACACTTGCCCTTATTATTATTCTAGACCAATTTACGCGAAACATCTTCAGAGATACACCTCACGCATTTTCAGGAGATGAAATGGCATTGGTTTTATGCCTGAAAGCAATTGCCTCTGATTGGTTTGATGAACTACCTAATAACCATAAGCATTTTTTATTGATGCCTATGATGCATAGTGAGGAGATATCAATTCAGAAAAAATCTCTTCCTTTTTTCCATCAGCTGTCAAATAAGCAGACATATGATTATGCTATAAAACATCACGATATTATATTAAAATTCGATCGATTTCCTCATCGAAATGCCATTTTAGGAAGACCAAGCACGAACGAAGAATTAGCGTTTTTAAAACAGCCAGGGTCTGCGTTTTAAGTTTTACATACCGCCAAGTTTATTTAATGCGTTAAGCACATCTTCAACCTTAATATTTTGGATATTTGCCTGATATATATAGTCAGCAGCCACTCCCATTGGTGATGACATATTAGGATTGGTATCTGCTCCCATTAACATTAATGTTGGCACGCTTGTGCACGCAGCAAGGAACGTTGGACCAGTATCATTTCCTATTACGCATTTTGCATTTGCACATAATTGAGCAAGCTCAGCTAAATTTGTTCTATTTATTAAATTTTCAACATTTGGATTTAACGCACAAATTTCATCCCCAATTGGGGTTTCAGTTTTAGTTCCCACTAGATAAGACTTAATGCCAAATTCATTCATTCTAATTGATAAATGGGCGTAGTTTTTTGCAGCCCATCTCTTGCTTGGTTTCTGCGCAGAAGAGCCAGGTATAATAATACAATAGGGGTGTTGTATGCCAAAAGAATCTATCACAGGAGACGCGTTACCACACAGCCATGATAAATCCGCCTTATGTTCACTTGCGCCAAGCATTTTAACAGCTTCAAGCATACGGTTTCGATTATTCACATTAGTAAAATTTGGCATAGGATGGCTGCATCCTGCAACTGTTCCAAACCATTTTCGTCCTGGTTTTTTATAAAACCAATTATAATAAACAGCTGTTCGCTTTGAACATTGCAGGTCAATAACAGCTGTCCACTCTTTGGCAAATAAACCTCTTATTTGAAGCAGCTGCCCGATTTGATAAAGTGGAGCTCTTTTATCACTTATAACAGAGTCAAAATAAGGCATGGAGGCTGACAGGGAATCAAATGGAGGGCTTGTAAGAAGTGTTAGATGCGCTGATGCAAAACTTTTACGAAGGCTTTCAAAGGCATCCAAACCTTGAATCATATCACCAAGTGCGCCATGTTTTATTATTAAAAACTGTTCTTTTTGTGCATTTTGGGATTCGTTCATTATAAAATCTTACATAGTTTTTCTTTGATAGTGAATTTACAACAGAGCCCATAAAATGTAAGGTTATTTAATATTTTTGCTTTTTAATTATAACGAGATAATAGAAATTTTCATATGCTTTCATCAAATTTTATTATCTCAGCTATCAAATATTTTCTAACTCTTATTTTTTTAGTAGGTTTAACCAACCTTGCAAATGCTCAAGTAAACGACAGCTCTACTGAAACAGGCGAAGTGCTTTTTGAAGCTGATGTAATTGAAGTCAATCAACAAGAAGGTACTATTATTGCTGAAAAAAACGTTGTTTTTGAGCAAGGTCAATATAGGCTAACTGCCGATAAAATAATATATAGCAAGCTTAACAGCACAGCAAATGCGCATGGTAATGTTGTTTTAACCACAAATGATGGGATTGTTAGTAAAGCTGACGAAATACAGCTTGACGATAATTTTGCCAGAATAATAGCCACCCCCTTATTAACAGAGCTTGCAGATGGCAGCCGCTTTACTGCAAGTAGCGGCGAGCGAGTGGAGGGCATCAAAGCAATTTATAGGGATGGTAAATTTTCACCTTGTATTTGTGATTACGAGGCAGGGGAGACGCCAATTTGGGATTTGCGTTCCTCCTTGATTTACCATGACATTCAAACAAAAACCATTCGACATGAAAATGTTAGGGTCCATGTTCTTGGTCTTCCTGTTGTATTTTTACCCTGGATTGCGCATCCAGACCCGTCTGTTAACAGACGCACCGGCGTGCTTGCACCTGTCCTTAGTTTTTCAGAAGATTTGGGAACAATTACAACTACACCCGTATTTCTAGTAGTTGATAACACAAGTGATATAGAGTTTCGTCCGAAAATTACATCAAACAGAGGTAACGTGCTTGAAACAAGATATCGAAAATTATGGGATAACGCTGACCTAAACGCAAAATTTTATGCAGGCAACGTCTCTACCTTTGATAGCAACAGAGAATTGGTGACAGCAACAGATATAGAATTATCATCAAACATTCAGAATGACTGGAAGATTAACCTTGATTTAAAACGGAGTTCTCAAGACACCTTTCTTAGAAGATACAACTTTAATAGCGATACAATTTTGAAATCACAATTTAATGGAAGCAAAACCACAAATAACAGCTTTTACAATGTCGAATTCTCCGAAACGCAGAACTTAACAGATACAGACTCAGAAAAAAATTCCCCCATATTGATGCCATCTATAACATTTGAAAATACCCGTAAAGGTTTTTCTAAATTTCAAATAGTTAAAACCAAAATGCATGCAAATCACGTTCGAAATGATCTTGGGCATGATATTGCCAGATGGAATATTGAACAAACGCTTGTTGCCAGCAACAACACAAACCTTGGTATAATTGATAATGAGATTGGATATTTAGGAAGTTTATATTACATAAATCAACGTGACGATGACTATACAATGACTGGTGATATATCTAGAGCTAATATCCATGTATCTTCTAGCTGGAAAAATCATTACAGCTATCAAATGAACCAAAATGCATTAATTTTTGAGCCAAAAATTAAACTTACTTTTATTGGCGGCGATGATAAAAATAATGATATTCCAAATCGAGATGCTGCCGATTTTCGAATTGATGCTGCTAACATGTTTTTAACACACCGTTTTCAGGGATATGACTATGTTATGCCAGGAGCAAGAGCTGACATTGGCTTGTCTGCCTTCACAAATTCAAATCTTTTAGGCTCCCTACACGGTTTTGTTGGTGTTTCAAAACGATATTCAGGTCAAGTACCACATGGCCTTACAACTGGCCCTGATTCTGACCTGTCTGACTATGTAGCTACTTTTTCAACAGAAAAGGATAGCATTTATACCTTTAGCTGGTCTGGCAGACTAAATTCAGCTTCATCAAACCTTGATGAATCAAAAACCAAATTAAGCGCTAATTTTAAAAATACTTCATTTACATTGGCTCATACCCAATTGACAAAAAACTATTTTACGTCTGCTGATAACGACTTGGAAGAAGCCTCAATTTCAGTGGCACATAAATTAGATAATGGCGTTAGGTTTTCTGGAACAAAAAATTGGGACTTGTCAGATGGTACTGTTAATAGTAACAAATCATCCTTCCTTATATCTTGGTCTGATGGTCTGCAAGATTGTCTAACTATTTCTCTTGGCTACGAAAATGACCCACAATCTGACAGAGACATCAAATCCACTGAAACCTATCAATTTCTTTTGAATTTTAAATATCTGGGTGGTGTACCCTATGATAGTAATTAATATAAATTCAGAAAAATAAGATTATTCCCCTGTTCCCATTATATTCAAATTGTGGCGCTGGTTGTGGATTAGTTCAAGATAATCAAAACAGAAAAGAATGGTTTAGTAACATTCTAATTGATTTCTTAAATTTATAAACTGTACTGATTATCACCATAAATCTGGTTTAGTAAGAGCATCAACACACCCAAACTTCACTGGTATATTTGGAACAGCAATTTCATTCAGCATCATTCCTGTCCATCCAAATGGATATTCCAGTGGATATGGCGGAATAAATAAACCACCTATTTCTGCTTTAAACCCAAACCGTCCATAATAGTCAGGATCACCATAAACCAGCAAAACACCGGTTCCATCATTAGTGAGCATCTCGATACCCCTACTGATGAGTTTTGAGCCTACACCTTGTTTCTGATGTTCTGGAGAAACACCCAGAGGAGCAAGAATATATCCAGATATACCAGAGTCAGCTTTTAAGAAAATTGGACTGTAGCACACATAACCAATTATTTGATTGTCTACTTCTCCAACTAATGACTTGATTGATGGACTGGTAATTTCTCTTGATAGTTCTTCAACAAGCCTGCTAATAACTTTGTTTTCTTCGCTTGGAAACGCAGTCTCAATAACCTTCTGGATTGAGTTCAAATCTGTTTCTTGAGCAAGTCTAATATTCATGACCTTTACCTATCAGGACTGGCATATTGGAGATATTTGGGATATATGTTCTAAAATTCTCTATTTCAAATTTATACATTGCATTGCATCTTTTATCACGCTCTTACTTCTTTTTCAAAATAGAAAAGACATGGGCTGACTAGAACATAAATCCTATCGGCGTTTTGTATCTTTGTTCATTCAACCAGTAGACAATTTTTTATACCCCTTGCCTTATTTATCTTTGATGATTTGGTGCCGTGAAACTTGGTAATCCGTTTTTTGTGAATATCAAAGGAAAGATACTTTCAAAGTCACAGAGAAAACAAATAGTCCTTAATAAAGTGCGCCTGTTGGCAATTACTCAACTGTAACTAAAAGTCGGAGTGGACTGTACAGTTTTCCATGCCAACCTAACAGGTAACGTCACTATATCTTATTAAACTCATCTATTTAGTGAAAATCATTATTCTGGTTGGCTATTAGACCTCTATCAATTCATTTCTGAGCATCATCAGCAAGGTCTGACCTTTGGATGCTTTTGCAGATTGGTTGAACAAAGACCTATATCTGACAAAGACCTATATCTGACTGTGTAAAATATGCCCTTTAAGAGTATTCATATCCATTCAATTTTAAAAAAGGATTGGCAAAAAAGAGTTCCTGAAAGGCGAATATTAACTAGTTTGGTAAGACTTAAATATATAAGTGGTGGATAAGACTATTTTGATGAGTAAAATTGAGTTTTCCAGGGTTGAGGATTAATTCATATATCTATTAATTCTCATCAAGAAAATTAAGTCCCTCATTCTTGTTTGAAAAAAATTTCAAAGGAACAATACTTGGACCAAAATTTGGCAGATCAAAAAATCCATAAACGCCATACGATATATCCCACCCCATCGAACCACCTGAGTAATCACCAACACTGATCAAATAACCCTTATTACAACTAACTCCAATATTGGGCGCCAAATCTGAACATCTTTTATTGCTAATGGGCCCAAGTATTCTATAAGAATATTCGATATCGTATCCATCTGACGAGTGTTTTATCCAGACGTCTCCGTCTCGATCCTCAAAGTCAAATTTTTCTGGGGAGCATTGCTCAATTTGTGCTGTCAGAGAGATTTTCTCGCAGACACCATCATTCTGGCACCAACTTGGTCTTATGGGCGCAAAATTGGAAATTGAACTACCCATGAAGTGCCCAGGATCTTTGAAAAATTGTCCTAATTTTTTGATCCCAAAAACATCCGCAAATTCTTCAAAATTATCGCCTGACATCCATGGTCTATTAAAGCAAAACGGATGAATAATTCTTTTGTTGATGTTCCATCCTAATAATGGATTATCGTCCGTCTCTGGCGCCGCGCCATTTATTGACAGAATTGTCCATCCACTATCTATCTTATTATACCAAATTGATCCCCTACCAAGCATGAATCCGCGCCATCCAACAGGGGGACAAGGTGCATTATCTGCCTAGTACCTGTTCTATCCATTCTTCATTAAATACTTCTTTGAAAGTCTTGTTTGTAACAGATTGTTTTCTTGGACCATTTTGTAATTCGCCTTGGACCAGCGAAAAAATTCCGGACAGGTCTTTATTTGAAACTAAATTTTGGATTTTAACGCCAAAAGCGTATGCATCTGTTGGAGCATAGTAATTTTGCCAGAAATCTGCGTAGTCTTGATCTTCGCTGCTACATTCATTCGCTATTACTGGCGAAATAAAGGAAATAAAAAAACAAAACAGAAGTGAAAATCTAATAAATCCCATTATAAGTAATACCCACCTGCATAAACGCGCACCGCGTCATTCTACAATTAAAATATATGTAATAAAATCAGTATGTTACTCGACCGTAACTGACTTTGCAAGATTGCGTGGCTGGTCTATGTCGGTGCCTTTTTCAAAGGCTGTTAGATAGGCAAGAATCTGAGCTGGTATTGCTCCTACAATCGGTGTTAAAAGAGGTTCGCACTCTGGAATGGTGATTTTCTCAGCGGCAAAATCAAGTAAATTTAAAGCAGATTGCGTGCCAACAACAATAATATGGCCGCCTCTCGCATCTGCCTCTTTAAGGTTGCTGACCGCTTTACGCGCCATATCATCATCTGAAACAAAACTAACTATAGGCAAGCCATCCTGTAATAATGCTATAGGACCATGTTTCATCTCACCAGAAGCAAATCCCTCTGCGTGAATATAGCTTAATTCTTTTAGTTTTAATGCTCCCTCACACGCTAAAGGATATAAAATATCTCTCCCTAAAAACAAACAGGAGCTCGCATTTTTTAGCTTATGTGCAATCGGGCGAATAGAATCAAACAATTCCATTGATTTACCTACAGCGCCAGGCATCTTTAACAATTGATGATGTAATTCATCTGCCCGAGAAGCAGAAATATGTCCATTTTGTTTTCCAAGAGCGATAGCAAGGCAGAACAGGACTACCAATTGCGCAGTAAACGCCTTAGTGCTTGCCACCCCAATTTCTGGACCTGCTCTCGTAGGAAGGATTTTATCTGCTTCACGCGCAATGGTACTGTCGACAACATTTACAATACCAAATGTATCTAGCCCAAGTTTTTTTGCATATCGCATCGCCAATAAACTATCAATACTTTCCCCAGACTGGCTTATAACAATAGCTGTACTTTGGCATGAGGCAACAGGTTGACGATAGTGATATTCAGATGCAATCTCACAAACCACAGGTATTCCAGCAAGCTTTTCTATCCAATATCGACCAATTTGTGCAGCATAAAAACTTGTCCCTGCAGCTAATAATACAATTCCTTTTATGGAGGAGAGAGAAGATATATCAAGCCCTGCTGTTAATCTTCCTGTAGTATCACTCATTGCTGAAATAGTATGACTTATCGCATCTGGCTGTTCATGGATTTCTTTTTCCATATAATGCCTAAACCCTGCCTTATCTAATAAAACAGGGCTTGCTTTTACTTGCACTATCTCTCTATTTGCAATTTCATTATTGGAGTCATATATTGTGCATCCCTTAGATGTAATTATCGCATAATCATTATCTTTGAGATAAATTACGTGTCTTGTCAGATGCGCAATCGCAAGGGCATCAGATGCAACAACTGCCATATTATCCGAAAGCCCGATAGCCAAGGGCGACGCATTACGAGCAGCCATTAATGTATCAGGATAGGATTTGCTTAGCGCTGTGAATGCATATGCCCCTTCAATTTTAGATATAACCTCCTGTAATATAGCAACTGGAGGCAGACCTTTTTTGATGAAGTGAGAGAACAAATGGGCTAACACCTCTGAGTCAGTGTCACTTGTGAATACAACACCTTTTTCTATCAGATCTGCTTTAAGTTCAGCATAATTCTCAATAATACCATTATGAACAATTACAACCTCGTCAGTAGCATAGTGTGGATGCGCATTGTGCTCAGTAACGCCGCCATGGGTTGCCCATCTAATATGGCCAATTCCTGTATTTCCAGGGATAGGCATTTTTTTAATTTTAGCTTTAAGTTCTGCTAGCTTGCCAACAGCGCGACACAAGTGCAATCCTTCTTCATCTATGGAAGCAATACCAGCACTATCATATCCGCGATATTCAAGTCGCTCCAGCGCGCCAATAACGATGTCTTGGCATTTCTCAGAACCTACATATCCAACAATACCGCACATAACTCTCTGTCCTAAATCAATACTCTTGGCAAACAGATACTTAATAACACATCTATCGTCAATCAAACATCACGATATTCCTTTGATGCATAAATAATAATTCTGTATAAAGATTATATGAGTTTTACAGCAATTATACTTGCTGCCGGTAAAGGCAGTCGAATGAAATCATCTCTTGCAAAGCCGCTTCATAAAATTGCTGGCCAAGAAATGATTGCATGGGTAATTGACGCCGCAAACGCTGCTGGCGCAACTTCCATTATTCCCGTAATCAGCAGAGATACAGCTGACTTAGAACAATATTTAGAAAATAATCTTGCTGGTTCTGCCATAGCAATCCAAGAACAGGCAAATGGCACGGCAGGCGCGCTGATGGCAGCCCTTCCTCTGATACAAAATACCACCCAACCAATAATCGTTTTATATGCGGACACCCCTTTTATAGACAGCACAATCATTTCAAATTTAACTACTAACATACAATCTGGCACTGATATATGTGTATTGGGATCCACTATAGATAATCCAACTGGGTATGGCAGGTTGCTAGTCTCTTCTGCAGGGACTCTGCAAGCAATTATTGAAGAAAGTGAGGCAAGTGAGGCGCATAAATCAATTACCAATGTAAATGCAGGCATTATGGCATTTAATGGTAATATTCTTGCACAAATGCTTCAACAAATAGAGCCCGCAAATTCTAAGAATGAATATTTTTTAACAGATATTGTATCTATCGGTGCTAGGAACAACCTAAAAATTGATTATTTTTTAGCTGAACAAGATAGTGTAATTGGCATTAACACGCTTGAACAATTAGCAGAAGCTGAAGCCATGGCGCAAAAGCGCCTGCGCAGTGCTGCAATGCTTTCTGGAGTGACTATGATGGCACCAGAGACAGTGTTTCTGCGAAAAGATACTTGTTTTGGCAATGATGTTATCATCGAGCCTAATGTAACAATCGCTGCTAAGGTTAAAATAGGGGATGGATGCCATATTAGGTCATTCTGCTATTTAGAGGAGTGCGAGATAGGGAATTATAATGTGCTTGGACCTTATGCTAGGATAAGACCAGGCACTGTTACATCTCAAGATGTAAAAATTGGTAATTTTGTTGAAATTAAAAAAGCCACTCTTGGCAAGGGCGCCAAAGTAAACCATTTAAGTTATATTGGTGATTCTCTTATTGGTGATAAGGTCAATATTGGAGCAGGAACAATTACCTGTAATTATGATGGCTACAATAAATTTGTAACAGAAATTGGCCACGGGGCGTTTATCGGCTCAAACACAGCACTTGTCGCCCCTGTAAAAATTGGGGAACAATCTATTATTGGTGCTGGCTCCACCATAACGCAAGACGTACCAGATAACGCTTTGAGTGTTTCTAGAAGTGACCAAAGAACCATCAAACAAGGTGCCACAAAATTCAGAAGCAAAAAGAAGGCCAACCGCTAAAAACACTTTCTGCTAAAAAAACAAGATTTCTTTAGCTTCCTTCCTTAAAATATATGAAGTTATTCTGTTTCTAGGTCAAATAAATCTGATTAATTACTTCTCCACACCACCTGTTTGAATAAAATCTTGATCAATATCTGGCAATTCCTGACCTATAATTGCTTTTTCAAATGCCTGTAATCGTTTGAAAATGGATAATAGCTCAATGATAGTTGTCCAGCTATTTACCAAATACTGGAATGAGCTAGATACTTGCGTAAAGGCGGTTAAAATCTGTTGCATTATTCCATAGGTAAACGCCCCAACCACGATAGAAGGAATAAGAATAAAATAAGCAAAAATATTATCTGCTTGGATATATAACCCTCTAAAGACATTGAAATACATATAGTGAAAATATAGTTTGAAATAATTTCTTCTCACATTTGAAAATAATTCGCGAATAGTTGGCGGGGACGCTCTTGTCTCATCATCTTCTCCATACACAAGTTCTTTTCGGTATGCTGCCTCTACTCTCTGATTACGAAACTCTAACCCTGGCAATTTAATGCCAGCAACAGCTAAAATTATAGTTCCGAATATTGACCAGAAGATTGCTGCAAGCATTAATGGATATGGAATAACACCTATAATTGGTAATTCTGAAACATAAGAAGATAAGCTTAGCAACAAGGGCAGGAAGGCAAATAACGTCATAATTGCATCTACAATAGATACCCCAAGGCTTTCCATTATTCCAGCAAACCGCATGGTGTCTTCTTGTATTCTTTGTGCTGCCCCTTCTATATGACGAACACGGCTCCATTGGCTGAAGTAATAATCATTCATTGCTGTTCGCCAGCGAAAAATATAGTGACTTACAAAAAATCGAGTTGCCACATAAATAACCATCCACAATAATGCAATCTGTGCGAATATAACTAGTAACGACATCAACTCAGATGCAGGCACATTTTTTTCTGGATCTAGTGCTGCAATAACATTATCAAAAAATGGTCTGCGCCAATAATTCAATGCCACTGATACTTGCACTGAGAAATAGGTTGAAAATAAAATAATCTGAGAACCAACTATCGACCAAAGCTGCCAGCGATGTGGTAATAAAATGAACCAAAATGCTGTAAATAGGGCGCTTGCAACAAAATAATAGATATAAAACCATTGAAACTCAGGCGTAATAAAAAACCCTAAACCAATTACAGGCTCTCTATCATCAATGAGATCAAACCCAAAAATTTGTCCGAGTTCTGTGCCATAGCTGTACCACAACACCACAAGGAAGGCTGTCCAAAGGATAGCACTTATTAAAAATAACAGCGGTTTTGGAAAAAATGAACGAAGCATTTAGAACTCACTTTCAATAATCTCTTTTTATTTTTCTATTCAGGATATTTATTGAATTAACTAACTTCAAGGTCTTCTTTATGACTATTCTGCGACATATTTATTGTAATACCAAGAATTACAAACATAGTAAGCAACGCCGTACCACCATAAGATAACAGGGGAAGAGGTGCGCCGACAACTGGTAAAACACCTGTTACCATTGCAATATTAACAAACATATATAAAAAAATCGTCATGGCAAGTCCGCTTGATACAAGTTGAGTAAACCTATTTTTTGCCTTCAATCCTACTCCAGTAATAGAAAATATTATCAAAAAATAAATCAAAATGATGCTGACATTTCCAACAAATCCAAATTCTTCTCCAATTAACGTAAATACAAAATCGGTTTGTTTTTCAGGTAAATAGTCAAGTTGAGACTGCGACCCTTGAAGAAATCCTTTCCCAAACATACCGCCAGAACCAAGAGCAATTTTTGATTGTGTGATTTGCCATCCAGCACCTAGCACATCACTCTCAGGATTTAAAAATGTTAGCAATCGTGCCTTTTGATAATCATAAAGTTGGCTCCAAATTATGGGAATAGCAGCAGCCAATAAGCCAATTCCCATACATACATATCGTTTGGGAAGTCCGCTAACAAAGATAACCGCAAGCCCCCCTACTATCAGCATTAATCCTGTACCTAAATCTGGTTGAACGAAAATCAAAGAAGCAGTAATGGCAATAATTAATAATGCTGGAACATGGAAAATAAGCTTATATATTTGGTCAAATGAGCGCTGAGATAAATATCGTGCCAATAGCACGATTACTGCAATCTTAGCTGGTTCAGAAGGCTGAAAATTCATAAAACCAAGATCAATCCACCTTGTTGCTCCTGCTCCTACGCCAATAAATGGCATTGCCATAAGAATAGCAACAAAGCAAAGCCATACAAAAAAACTTATTCTAAATAGAAAATTTATAGGTAGAAAGGCAATAAAAATCGCAATTAAAAAACCTAACCCAGAGCGCATCAAATGTTGCTGAACTGAAGCTGTCCAAACACCATCAGACGCCGAATAAAGTGCTAAACACCCAATCAGTACTAGAAATAATATAGCGCACACCATACCCCATGGAACCGCCAGCAATCGTGATGTCCAGCTCATGTGGATTGCCTTTCAAGCGCGAATTTTAATATATCGCGTGCAATTGGCGCCGCCATAGAAGAACCACTTCCTCCATGTTCAACTATGATACTTATTGCATATTTGGGTTTATCATAGGGTGCATAGGCGACAAATAAGGCATGGTCTCTATCCTTCCAACGTCTATCTATATTATCAATAACACCTGCCTCTCGCTCGGCTTTGGTAATTTTTTTAACCTGCACAGTCCCTGTCTTACCTGCCATTTTATACCCGTCTATATCGTAATTTCTGGCTGTACCTCTACTATCGGAAATCACAGACCTCATTGAACGCTGTATCTCTCTTAACACATACTCATTTATCTCTAAGGGCGCAAAATCATCCGTATTTTCAACTTCCTTGGAATGCAGCTTAGGTGTAATTGCCTTTTTTCCATTGGCAATTCTGGCTGCCATAACAGCTAATTGAATAGGTGTTGTTAATACAAAACCCTGACCAATGCCTGCAATCACTGTTTCTCCTGGTGTCCATATTGAACCTCGATTAGTCTGTTTCCAAGCACGGTTTGGAATAATGCCTAATTTTTCTTCTGGAATACCAACATCAGTTATGACACCAAGCCCCATCCTGTTAGCCATATTTTGAATTCGGTCAATACCCGTTTTAAGCGCAATTTGATAAAAATACACATCGCAAGACTGGGCAATAGCTTGCCTTCCATCTACTCTTCCATGCCCCTTTTCTTGCCAGCAATAAAAATTTCGATCCCCAAATTCAAAAAAGCCTTTACAGAAATATGTTGTATCTGCTGAGACTATGCCTGCTTCAAGAGCAGCAGCATAGACTACCATTTTAAAGGTTGACCCTGGTGAATATAATCCAGAAACAACCCTATTCATTAATGGCACTCTGGGATGCTGATTAATATTTTGCCATGTCCTATTTGATAATCTCCCAACAAACAAATTGGGGTCATATGAAGGTAGTGAGGCCATTGCTATTACTGCCCCTGTTTTAATTTCCATTAAAACAACTGCACCCGATTCAGGAGGCACATATCTAGATTTGGCGTCCTTTAATATCATTGTCTCGCCAATATTAATATGCGCCTGCAATTCATCATTGCGAGTTATCGCCTCTTGCACAGCGCTTGTAGCTAGCTCAACTACTTCTGAATTACCTTGCTTAAGCCGGTTAACAGCATATGATTGAACATCGATATCAATCGTAAGCTGATGGTCTTCTCCGCGCTGCGGCAGATTGTCTGAGATAAACCTAACTGGCTTACCTTTTGAATTTACCTCAATACGCTCTTTTCCAAAATTACCTCGAAGTGAGTTTTCAAGTGTTTTTTCAAGACCTGATTTTCCAGTTTTTAAACCAACCAATCTTCGAAGAGTTTGATTTTTTTCTACTTCCTGAGCGGTAACGCCAGAAACATATCCTGTCACATGAGACAGAAGCTTGCCCTGCGGATAAATTCGATTGAAATTTTTCTGAAATAACACGCCCTCCAATATGGCACTACGGATGGCAAGTTTGGATAATTCACGCTGCGTAAGATCTGATTTAATAGATATTTCAAGGAAATTAGGTTGCTTGCTTGCTGTATCTATGATTTCTGAAGCCGCTTCGTCAGACAAGCCAATAATTCTATCAATGTTCGCTAACAGCTTTTCTAAATTTTTTACGCGAGCTGGTATTACTACCAACTCAAAAACTTCTGCATTTCCAGCAAGTAAGCGATTTTTTGAATCAAAAATTCTGCCGCGTGGTGCAATCACCAAACGATGGTCAAATTGATTTTGATCTGACAATTTCAGATAAGCATCGCTATGCAATATCTGCAATTGATATAATCTTCCTACTAGAATTAGCCCAAAACTGATTTGCAACCCGCCAACAAATAACATTCGGCGGGAGATTTGATTGGCAACATCTTGTATTTCTTTGCGTTTTTTTGCCAACTTCCCCCCCCTTCCTTATGCATCTTCACGAATTGGGGAACCAGTCAAACTTAAGATAACACTTATGACAACAAAGAAGATTGGGAAAACCAATATTGAAATACCGATCTGAAACGCTATCACAGATAAATTTGGCTGGGTGAAGTAAATCATCATAAACATCAATAATCTAAAAATAACCACCGCAAGGCAGACCAAACTAAAGTTAGCCCAATGTGCAATAAAATCATTATTCTCACTTTGTACAATGCGTTTTTTAAGCATTAATGCAACAACATAAAATGCAGTTACTCGCACACCTAGCATATCCCCTCCCATCAACTCAAATAATAAGGCAAGAGAAATAACAGTGATGAAGGAAAGTAATTTTGGTCGCAATAACCCAAGAATATAAAAATAGCATAAACTTATCATAGGTGCTGAACTGAATAAAAAAGACCATTGTGCCAGCGCCAGTTCAAATAATGTAATGACGAAACCAATGCCAAATACAAGAAACTGCTTTGAGAAATCTACGTTATAGTTATTTGATTTTGGCGGTGCCACAGAACGCGTCATTGAATTAACTCGCGAGAATTCAGCCCTTCAAATAACCGTTCGCTATCTCTTTGGATTAAAGGTGAATAAAGACTATTATTTTCATCTGGAGAAAACATAAAATCCGTGGCGTTTTTTCTGGTCAATATTGTTACAAAGGAGAGTTTTCTTAAATCCACTGTAGGCTTTACTAGGACAGTTTCATTGGTAACTGAAGAGACATTGCCAACAGGTATACCAGCAGGCAGCAATCCACCATGACCAGAGGTTAAAACAGACTCATTTATGGTGGGATCAGATTCTACTGGTAGAAAGTCAAGCTGTAATATTAGCCCGTTTTTGCCTACGGCAAGTCCAGGCCAAGAGGAATCACTCAGAATGATTGGTATGCGTGCATTAACGTCACTTATCAGCAAAACGCGTGAGTAATGTTGACTGCTAGAAATGATATATCCTACCAAGCCCTCTGCGGTAACAACGGCACTCCCGGTTGCAATATCATATCCTGGTCCATGCTCAATTATCATGCTATGTGAAAAATTTCCACCAGGTACAACAATTACTCTCGCTGTAATTGAGTTCCAATCCAGCGGAATTACTGCGCCAAGAACTGTTCTTAATTGTCTATTTTGAACTTCTAGGGATTCTGCTAATTGTTGCCATTTTCTTAGGCGCTTATTCTCTGCAGATAGTCTATTTGCTTCTGAACGCAATGATGCAACTGTTTGCACGCCCTCAAACACTGTCTCTATGCTGTTTACTGGCACGGATATAACAGAGTAAATAGGAGCTATCACTTCAACGAGACCACCTTGCATAAAGCGAACTGCAGTGACATCTGCCTTACCGAGGATAATTAATAAAAAACCAAGAGCAATAATAATGATCTGCGGTACACGCGGATTAGTTTGTTTTCTTCTAATCTGTGATAACCAGATCATGATTATTCAATTATGCTCCTATAAGCACGTGACGAAGTGTTTTTAATTCCTCAAGACATCTGCCCGTGCCGATAGCGACACATGATAATGGATCTTCTGCAATTGAAATTGGCAGACCTGTTGCTTCTCTTAAAACGGTGTCAATCTCTCTCAACAATGCACCGCCACCAGTAAGTACAATACCTTTTTCTACGATATCTGCAGCCAACTCGGGTGGGGCTTGTTCAAGTGCCATTTTAACACCTTCAACAATTTGTTTGACTGGATCAGAAATGGCATCTGCTATTTGAGCTTCAGAAATTTGTATTTCCTTTGGCACTCCGTTAACTAAATCACGCCCTCTTACTTCTACTTTTACGCCAGTTGCTTTTTCTGGTCGTCGCGCAATACCAACTGATTTCTTAATTCTCTCAGCAGTTGCTTCCCCGATTAACAAATTATGTGTGCGTCGCATATAAGCAATAATACTCTCATCAAACTTATCACCACCAACTCTTACAGAATGGGCATAAACAATATTACCAAGAGATAAAATCGCAACTTCTGTTGTACCACCACCAATATCTACAACCATCGACCCTGAAGCTTCTGTCACAGGTAAATTAGCGCCAATAGCAGCTGCCATGGGCTCTTCAATCAAAAATACCCGCCTTGCTCCTGCAGCTTCTGCTGATTCTTGAATCGCACGACGTTCCACCGCTGTTGACCCAGAGGGAACACATATTATCATTTGTGGTCTGGCTATTGAATAGGATCCATGAACCTTGCGAATAAAATGCTTAATCATTTCTTCTGCTATTTCAAAATCAGCGATGACGCCATCAGCCATTGGTCTAATTGCTTGGATGTTACCAGGTGTTTTTCCAAGCATCACCTTGGCTTCTTCCCCAACAGATAGAACCTGACTTTTACCGCGAACCATTGCCATAGCAACCACAGAAGGCTCATCCAGAACGATACCTCTGCCTTTTACGTAAACAAGCGTATTAGCTGTTCCAAGATCAATACCGATATCAGCTGACATGAAGCCAAAAAGTGAACCAAGCATATATTAACTTCCCTTATTAAATACGTTTTATCTTGCTAATTAAGAACGACACAAAGCTTTATAAGTTAACAAAAAAATAGGAAATCTATCTTTAAAGTTAGTTTTTTTAACCTAAATCAAGACTAGGCAAGGTTATTATTACCTTACCTACTATTAATTCAATTAGTTTTTATCTTTGTCAACTAATCGGTTTGCCCCAATCCATGGCATCATTGCGCGCAAACGACCCCCCACTTGCTCAATGGCATGCTCTGAATTACGGCGACGTGTTGCTTTGAAGCTTGCTTGATGCGCTTTATTTTCAAGCATCCAATCTCGCGTAAACTTACCTGATTGAATGTCTTCAAGCACACGCTTCATTTCTGCCTTAGTTTCTGATGTAACAATTCTAGGTCCAGTTACATATTCACCATATTCAGCAGTATTTGAAATAGAATAATTCATATTAGCAATGCCACCCTCATAGATAAGGTCAACAATTAGTTTCACTTCGTGCAAACACTCAAAATAAGCCATTTCAGGCGCATAGCCTGCCTCGGTTAATGTTTCAAACCCAGCTCTGATTAATTCAACCAGACCACCACATAAAACTGCCTGCTCTCCAAAAAGGTCTGTTTCACATTCTTCTTGGAAAGTAGTTTCAATAATGCCAGAACGGCCGCCACCTACGCCAGAAGCGTAAGAAAGTCCAATATCATGTGCATTGCCTGACGCATCTTGGTGAATAGCAATCAAACACGGAACACCGCCGCCACGGACATATTCACTACGCACAGTATGACCAGGACCTTTCGGGGCTACCATAAACACATCCACATCAACTCTTGGCTCTATCAGGTTAAAATGCACATTTAAACCATGCGCAAATGCAAGGGCTGCTCCTGGGCGAATATTACTTGCGATATCGCCAGAATAGATTTCTGCCTGCAACTCATCAGGGGTAAGCATCATAATCACATCTCCCCAAGCAGCTGCTTCAGCGACTGACATAACTTTAAAGCCGGCTGCTTCTGCCTTTGCTGCTGATGCAGATCCTTCACGAAGTGCCACCGCAATTTCTGGAACGCCGCTATCTTTCAAGTTTGCTGCGTGCGCATGACCTTGTGATCCGTATCCTACGATAACAACTTTTTTTGATTTTATCAGCCCTAGGTCGGCATCCTGATCATAATAAACACGCATTTTTCTCTCCTTAATTTATGTTCGAATATTATTGATAAAAAAATGGCGATATAATGGCCATCTCTTACGACAATTCAAGTAATTTGATTAGGGCACTATAGTTTGTAATTATTAGTCCGCAAGATCAATTTTATTTCCACGGGTGATACCACATATTCCTGTTCTTGCAACTTCTACTTTTCCTAATGATTCCATCAAATCAACAAAGGCAGAAACTTTCTCAGAAGCACCGGTAACTTCAAATACAAAACTATTAAGCGAGCTATCTAAAATTCGCGCTCTAAAGCTATCTGCAATTCTGAGCGCTTCTATTCTGCTATCTCCCTTATTTACGATCTTAACCAAAGCCAATTCTCGTTCCACATGTGCAGGTCCATTGGTAAGATCCTCTACTTTATGAACTGGAATTAATCTTGATAGCAGCTGTTTTATTAAGTTGATAACCTGAGGTGTTCCCGTAGTAACAACAGAAATACGAGAGGTATTATGTTTTTTATCAACCACAGAGACCGTTAGGCTTTCAATATTATATCCACGCCCAGAAAAAAGCCCTACAACACGCGCAAGAACGCCTGGTTCATCATCTACAAGAACTGATAATGTATGTCTCTCGATTTTTTGCGTATCTAACATCTATTTTGCTTCCTCTAACATTCAGCCAAGGCTATACCTGTTCTCTTTCACATAAACCAGAAAATGAATCCCTAACTTGGATTACCTATACTAAAATCTTACCAGATTCGGAGATTGCACCCTCTTGGTCATCAGGTCCTAGGATCATTTCATTATGTGCGGCACCAGACGGTATCATAGGGAAGCAATTCTCTTCCTTTTCAATTCGAATATCTGCAATGACAGGACCATTTGTCTGTAACATTTGGATGATCACATCATCTAACCCTGATGCTGTATCCGCAACCAGCCCTGTCATCCCAAATGTATCTGCTAATTTAACAAAATCTGGAAGAGATGAAGAATAGGATTCAGAATATCTGCCACCATGAATTAACTCTTGCCACTGACGCACCATTCCCAGCCATTCATTATTAAGAATAAAGATTTTCACAGGAAGATTATATTGCGCAATAGTTGATAATTCTTGCATATTCATCATGAAAGAACCTTCACCTGAAATATCAATCACCAATGAGTCAGGATGTGCAACCTGCACACCCATTGCAGCTGGTAGCCCATACCCCATAGTTCCAAGACCACCTGATGTCATCCATCTATTTGGTTTATTAAACCCAAAATACTGGGCAGCCCACATTTGATGTTGGCCAACCTCAGTTGTGACATACGTGTCTTTATCTTTGGTTAGCTGATAAAGCCTTTCCAAGGCATATTGCGGCTTTATCACCTCATTAGTTTGCTTGTAACTAAGGCATTTTTTTGCCCGCCATTTACTTATTTTTTCCCACCATTTTGCTAAGGGCGCTGCATTTGGCTTGAATGATTGTAGTTTCATTTCAGCTATAAGCGCGTCTAAAACAACATCCACATCTCCAATAATACCAACATCCACCTGAATGTTCTTATTAATAGAAGACGCATCTATATCAATATGAATTTTTTCTGAATAGGGTGAGAATTCTGATAATTTTCCTGTTACTCTATCATCAAACCGTGCCCCGATATTTAACATGACATCACATTCATGCATTGCAAGATTAGCTTCATAGGTTCCATGCATACCAAGCATTCCTAAGAAATGACTGTCATCTGCAGGTAACGCGCCAAGACCCATCAAGGTTAATGTCGTTGGCCATCCTGTCATCTTCACAAGTTTAATAAGCTTCTCAGAGGCGCCAGGACCACTATTGATAATACCGCCGCCACCATAGATAATTGGCTTTTTCGCTTTTTTCAAAATTTGAACAGCGTCTTTAATAGATTTTGCATCTGGCTGCATCTGAGGCGTATATCTTTTAATGGCTTCTTGCTGAATTTTTGGAGAGTCACTATACGGCGCATCCAACATCAAAATATCTTTTGGCAAATCAATCAAAACCGGCCCAGGACGCCCAGAACTTGCTACGTGAAACGCTTCAGATACAACAACCTGAAGGTCAGCTGATTTAATCACAAGGTAATTATGCTTAGTACATTGACGGGTGATGCCAGTGGTATCAGCTTCCTGAAAGGCGTCTGTTCCAACTAAATGTGTTGGCACCTGTCCTGTTAAACAAACGATAGGAACAGAATCCATTAACGCATCTGTTAATCCGGTTACAGCATTTGTAGCGCCAGGACCAGATGTTACCAACACAACGCCCACTTTTCCAGTCGAACGCGCATATCCTTCTGCTGCATGCACAGCAGCTTGCTCATGTCGGACCAGCACATGTTTAATTCTGTTATTTTTAAATAACGCATCATATATTGGCAATATCGCGCCGCCAGGATACCCGAATATTACGTCAACATTCTGATCCTCTAGGCATTTGAGCAATAATTCAGCGCCAGGCATATGCTGGGTTTTATGTTTCTGTTGTTTTTCTGACATCGGATACCAACTTTATTTTTTTTTAACACATTAACGAAAAAAGCATTTTTTTCAAGGATTACACACTCAAAAACCCCACGAATCAACCATATTTCTAAGGTTGGTGCGATTCTTTGTCAACCCCTATTTGGGAATTATTGAAAAGATATTAGAAATAATTCTTTTTGAATATTTCTCTTTATTGGTTATTTCAGATATAAAATTATTGTTAAACCATGTAAATTGTCGTTTGGCATAATGTCTTGTGTCTTGTGAGATGCTAGATATGAGTGCATCAAAACCTATTTCTTCTTTCAAAAAAGCAGAAATATGCGCTACCCCAAGTGCCTTCATCACAGGGAGCGCTGGATCTAAGTTACGCGACAGCAAATTTTGCACTTCCTTTATTGCATTTTGCTCTAGCATCTTGATTACGCGCTGATTAATAGAGTCATAAACAGATTGTCGTGGCGGCAAATGCGCTATTTGAATAAACTCACCCTTAAGTTCACCTGTTAATGGTTGAGAGTGCCAATAGGATAATGGCTGTTCTGTTTGCCAATAAACACCCATGGCTCTTATTAGTCTTTGACTATCGCCTTCTGCCAATCTCGTCGCTGTATCACAATCGAATTGCATGAGTTTTTCTTTAAAAGCACGTCCACCAATTTGCTGGTACAAGGTTACTGCTTTTTGATGTAGCTGCTCGCTTACTTCAGGGATATCAGATATACCATGTCGTGCTGCGTTTAAATAAAGGCCTGTCCCACCTACTAGAATTGGCAATCTTTGCTGAGATCTTGCGTGTTCAACTGCTTGCCGTGCAAGCTCAAGCCAAAGGCGTACATTACACCGCTTGCTGCCATCCATAACCCCATATAAAGCATGAGGTATTTGCGCCATATCATCTACATCTGGTCTGGCTGTTAAGACAGATAAATCAGAATAGATTTGCATTGAATCAGCGTTGATGATGACACTTTCATATTTCTGGGCTATATCCATAGCTAATGCTGACTTACCGCTTGCAGTTGGTCCTGCTATTGCAAGGATAGTTTTTTTTAAATCTATTTGCTTTACATCACTCATACTGCCGACATAAAACACGAGACATAGACATGCAAGATCTTATCCTAATAACCACATCATCTTATGATGCAAAAACACATGACATTATATCACAGTTTGCAAACACACTAAATCTCAATGAGAAGTGCTGGCTGGCAAAAGGTGAATTTGGGCAATGGGCAGCAGAATATACAGCTATAAAAAAGGCTCCTAATTTAACTGCCATGCGCCAAAAAGCAGATATTTTAGGGTTGGATATAAACATCATTGCTAACCATAATAGGCAAAAAAAACTGCTGCTAGCTGATATGGATAGCACTTTAATCTGTGGTGAGTCACTTGATGAAGTTGCGGTGAAAGCGGGGATTGGAGATAAAATTGCGGCAATCACACGTCAAACTATGCAAGGCGAGCTAGATTTTAATCAATCTGTTACCCAGCGTGTTGCCCTTCTAAATGGGCTAAGTCAAAATATTCTCTCAGAAATAATAGCAGAGACACAACTAACTCCAGGAGCTGCAAGGCTTGCACCTGTAATGAGAAAAAATGGTGCATTTTGTTATATTGTCTCAGGCGGGTTTGATTTTCTAACAACCCCAATTGCAGAAAAAATTGGGTTTAATGATTCATTTTCCAATCGGCTAGAAATCAAAGATAATGCCTTAACTGGTAAGATTATACCTCCTATTCTTGGTCAAAAAGCAAAGCAAGATAAGTTGTTCCAGCTATGTAAACAGCATATGATTTCAGTTGAAGATAGCCTTGCTATTGGAGATGGGGCAAATGATTTAGAAATGTTAACTGCAGCTGGGCTTGGAATTGCGTTTAATGGAAAGCCTCTTTTAAGAAAGATAATTCACACACAGTTAAACCATACTGATTTATCTGGTTTGCTATTTCTTCAAGGCTATTCAGCTAGTCAAATCTTCTCATAAAAAAAGCAGCCTATCTACAGGCTGCTTTTAGTAAATAGGTTAGTCTGGTTTATTTATCTGCAAATGGAAGTTGTACAAATCTGTTTCTACCTTGCGATTCAATTAGCATAAGAACGCCACTTCTATCTGCTTCCCGAAGACGCTCAATTTCAGTCATCACAGTCTCCACTGTATCAACTTTGCGCTGTCCAATACGTCGGATAATATTTCCTTCTTTTAAGTTCATATTAGCAGCAGGACTGCCTTCTATGACTTCAGTGATTACAACCCCTATTTCCTCACTATCAAGGTCATATTTTTCAATGAATTCAGTTGAAATATTAGCAAGGGCAATCCCAAGAGAGACAATAGCAACAGGCTGATCAGTTGCCATATCACCATTTAGCACGCCGCTTTGTTCTGCCTGCTCTAATTCTCCTAAGACAACATCAATAACCATTTTTTTACCTGACCTTATGATATCCACAGCCACCTTTTTATCAACAGGTGTTTCAGCTACAATCCGAGGTAAATCTTTGACGCTCTTAATTTTTTGATTATCAAATGTAATGATCGTATCTCCTGGCTCTAGACCAGATTTTTCCGCTGGCCCACCTGGGGTTACAGCTGAAATAAGCGCACCATTAACATCTTGAAGACCAAGACTATCTGCTATATCTTCTGTTACTTCTTGAATAAACACACCAAGCCATCCCCGGCGCGTTCTGCCATATTCCACCAGCTGTGAAACGGTGTCATCTGCTAGATTTGAAGCAATTGCAAACCCTATCCCTACTGAACCACCTGACTGAGAAAAAATGGCTGTATTTATGCCTATCACCTCGCCGTTTAAATCAAATAAAGGGCCCCCTGAATTCCCCCTATTAATTGACGCATCTGTTTGGATAAAATCATCATAAGGACCAGAACCAATATCCCTTCCACGCGCAGAGACGATACCTGCAGTTACTGTTCCTCCCAATCCAAAAGGATTGCCAATAGCCATAACCCAATCACCAACGCGCAAGCTATCCGAATCACCAAATGAAACAGCAGAAAGCTCTGTATCCCCTGGATCTATTCGTAGAACGGCAATATCTGTTTTCGGATCTCTGCCTATTAATTCTGCCTCAAATTCTGTTTCATCAAATAAAATTA
>JABJAN010000062.1 GCA_018666135.1 Alphaproteobacteria bacterium
ATCTTGCTTTGCAAATAAAACAACCTTATCCAACCTTCCATGAATTGGAATATAGTTTTTATTTCCCGCCTTACCATCAAGACCATCGATATTCTGCGTAATCAGCCGTTTATCTGCAAGCCAGTAATGGCTTGAGTTTGGGCTGACATTTGTGAACGTAACAAAGCGTTTATAATACCAAAGCAGAAATTCATCTGGTTGATATTGATACATCTGGCGTGTTGCCATTTCTTGCGGTGTGTAATTTACACTGCCAATGGTCCAAAAGCCGTCCTCTCCTCGAAATGTAGGAATACCACTTTGTTTACTAACGCCCGCACCTGTAATAAATAAACTCGTCATATTTTATACTATCCAATGAATGTTACTAGACATTTAAGTATGTCATATAATTAATCTACGTCAAAAACCTTCTTAAAATCAGTCCATGTGAATACATAAGATGACACAATAATAATATTGGGATAATACAATAATACTATTGGGATAATACGGCACCAAAAAAATAAAAAGCCAATTATATTGAAAATAATGGAAGGTTAATCAATGTCTGAATTCTGTTTTGCCCCAGCGCCACAGCCAATGATTTCTATCTCAGGATCAACGCATTTTTTTCCGGTCAGACGCATATATTGTATTGGTCGAAATTATGCAGATCATGCCGTTGAAATGGGGCATGACCCAAAAACATCTCCTCCTTTTTTCTTTCAAAAAAACCCAAATAATATAAATGAAACAGGTAATTTTGACTATCCAGCACATTCCCATGATGTGCATCATGAAATTGAATTAATAGTTGCACTTCATTCTGGTGGAAGCAATATTTCTGTAGCAGATGCACATCAACATATTTTTGGATATTCCGTTGGTCTAGATATGACCAGACGTGATTTACAAGCAGAAATGAAACGGCTTGGCAGACCATGGGAAGTAAGTAAGGCTGTTGAAGGTTCTGCACCAACAGGTCCACTTCACTTAGTAGAAGATACTGGCTTTATTGACTCAGGCAAAATAGAGATTGCCGTGAACGGACAAAAAAAGCAGGAATCAAATTTAGAGATGATGATTTGGAATGTATCAGAGCAAATAGCAACCTTATCTGAATATTACGAACTTAGTGCAGGCGATATCATTATGACAGGTACACCATCAGGGGTTGGTCCTGTGCAAAAAGGAGATGTGATGATAGGCTCTATTGAAGGATTAGGTGAGCTTAAGGTTTCTGTTAGCTAACGCTCAAAAACCATGCCCTTTTTTGTATATAAATCGATTTTAAGAGGTTTTATGGGCTTCTTCTGTTCTTTTATATAAATCGCGAAGCACCTTAAGCTCGTCTAACGAGGGTTCTGGTGTTGTGCTAAATGTTTCAGAGAATTTTACCTGCCATCCACAATTAGCCTGGACATCTTCTGGCACTACGCCTGGATGTAAATGCGTTACCGTAAACTCCTTACTTAAAGGGTCAGGCTTCCAAATCGCAAGATCAGTAATTAACGCAGCTGGTCCAGTTGTTTTTAATCCTAGTTTTTGTCTATCATCATAGCCTTTGCCATGACCAAAACTGGTAAAAAATTCGATTTCATTCACCATACTTCGAAGAGATTGTTTCATGGTTATATAAATCTGCCCGGCCTGACTAGCAATTTCAGGTGCGCCACCGCCTCCTGGAAGACGTGTTTTTGGTGAGTCATAAGACCCAATTACCGTGGTATTAATATTTCCAAATTTATCTATCTGGGCAGCACCAAGAAACCCGATTGTTATTCTGCCACCTTGTAACCAATACCGAAACATTTCTGGCACTGAAACTGTTGTCAAAGCAGTATCACATAATTCGCCATCGCCTATAGAAAGAGGCAATACATCAGGTGCCGTGCCAATCGTGCCTGATTCATAAATCAGCGTTATATCTGGTGCATGTGTCAGACGTGCTATGTTACACGCAGCAGAAGGAGCCCCTATTCCAACAAAACACACATCATCTGATTTTAACATACGAGATGCTGCTATTATCATCATCTCGTCTGCTGTATAATTTTTTTCCTGTGCTAGATTAACAGCCATTTTTAATGCTCACTTTTCTTACTCAATTTATCCTTGGCAAGAAAGCCCACACGTTTTGCAAAAATATCTGTTGTCTGCTGCATCACATTCTCCACCATCCAATTCTGAAAGCGGGTTCTATCTGCTGATATCTGATCCCATTCTATATAGGCAGCATTGTCTCTGTCATAATATCCTTGTGCATAAGAAGGGTGTGCGGCGCCTGGAACTTCTGCAATATAATCAACTGTCCAATGTGGCAGGATTACCGCATTTGGATGAGTTTTCAATTCATCCACCACTTCTTCAACTGTTACCACAGATTTTGTCGCAGATAATACAGCTTCTTTTTGAATACCAATAATACCTTCTATTAAGACATTCCCTTTTTTATCAGCCTTTTGCGCATGAATAAAACTAACGTCAGGTTGGATAGAAGGCACAGCAACTAATTCTTCGCCCGTAAATGGACAATGGATTGTTTTTATATTTTGGTTTACTTGTTTTAATTCTGCGCCTGCATAGCCTTTAAAAATAGCACAAGGCATTGATGATGCCCCTGCTTCATACGCATTTGCCATTGCAGCATGTGAATGCTCTTCAATTTCAAGCGCAACTGGCCATTGATTTTCGATAGCATCTCTTAGACGACGCAGAAGCCCGACGCCAGGATTACCCGCATATGAGAAAATAAGTTTACTAGCACACCCCATCCCTATCATCTGGTCATAGATAATGTCAGGGGTCATGCGCACTAAGGTTAAATTTCGATATTCTTTTCTAATAACTGCATGAGCCGATGCATGCGGAATAAGGTGGGTAAACCCTTCAAAAGCTACACACACCCCATCACTCATTACAGCATCAACCGCCTTTTCAAGCGATGTAAAATTAGCCATTTTTATTTTTCCCTAGCCAAAACAAAATCATATTCCACTTCAAAATAGGGCTGGGTAAATCCATGTTCTGCAATTTTTTTAAGATCTTCAATTCGTTTAAAATCTGCCATTAAACTCTCCTTAACGCCAAACACCGCATCAGAGTGAATATATTCATCATCAGGATCAAAAAGATGTGTTGTGAGTGTTTCATATCCCTTCTTCTGAACAATATAATGAAAATGTGCAGGTCTATAGGGATGCCTTCCTAATGAGGCTAGTAATTTTCCAACAGGTCCATCATCTGGAATTGGATAATATTTTGGTTTAGCTGATTTAAAATAATATTTTCCATCCTCACCCGTATGAAAAACGCCTCTTAGGTTAAAATCAGGCTGAATACCTTTTTGTTGAACATCATAGAAGCCATCTTCATTTGCCTGCCAAATATCTATTTGTGCACCTGATATTGGGTTACCTTGGGTATCTATTATCCTGCCAGATACGTACATTGGCTCACCCTTACCATCAAGACTGATATTGGCTCCCATTTCTAATTGTGGTGCACCTTGAATATGAAATGGTCCAAGAACGGTATTTTCAGAAGCGCCGCTAGGTCGTCTGCTATTGATGGCATCTACCAACATTGAGACACCTAAAATATCCGATAATAAGATAAACTCTTGGCGCCAATCATCTGTTTTATGTCCTGTCTGCGTTAAAAACATAATGGCTTGCATCCACTCATCTTGGGTAGGTTCAATTTCTTTAACTGCCTCATGTAATTTTCGAACAATAACTGTCATAACTTCTTTTAATCTTGGATCACATTGCTCAGAAATACGCTCATTAACAACATCAATAGAATTTTCTTCTGTAAAATATCCCTCCTTTGATTTAGCCATTCTTATTTTTCTCCCTATTCGCAATTCAATAAAATTGTAATGTTCATTTCATTTTATTTTTTGATTATAATAATATCTTAATTTGTACAAAAAATATGCTTTAATCAACAAACAAACATCTTAAATCAAATTCAATCTAGCAAAGTTTTATTCAATATGATTTCATATGCGCCAGTATTATTTAACAATAAGAATTTCTAATGGGTAAATGGCATTTTTGGATTGACCGAGGTGGAACATTCACTGATATCGTAGCGCAAACGCCCAGCGGAAGCCTGATAACAGAAAAATTGCTGTCTGAAAATCGATTGGCATATTCAGATGCTGCTATCCATTCTATCCGCAAATTTATGCAGCTAACCCCTGACATGAAAATTCCTGTATCACAGATTGCTTCTATCAAAATGGGAACCACTGTTGCAACAAATGCACTTTTGGAGCGAAAAGGAGACCCAGTTTGCCTAGTCACAAATACAGGTTATGCAGATGCTCTGGAGATTGGTTATCAAGCAAGACCTTTATTATTTGCTCGGGAAATAAAAAAACCAGACCTGTTATATCAAACAGTGCTTGAGCTAGACTGCAGGATTAATGCAACTGGCGCTGAGTTGCACACCTTTGATACAAATCAGGCGCGACAAGAATTACAAAAAATTTATGATTCAGGCATTCGGTCTGTTGCGATTGTCTTTATGCATAGTTACCGATTCCCAGCGCATGAGATAGAAGCAGGAAAACTCGCAGAACATATCGGATTCACCCAAATATCACTTAGTCACAAAGTTTCTCCGCTTATAAAATTTGTCAGCAGAGGGGACACTGCTATTGTTGATGCTTATTTATCTCCATTATTGCGCCGATATGTATCGCAAATCACAGATGCCTTTGATGCTAGTCTTGATAATTTAAACCTATTATTTATGACCTCCTCTGGGGGGCTAACATCGGCAGCATTATTTGAAGGCAGGGACGCCATTCTGTCAGGACCTGCTGGAGGCATTGTTGGCGCTGTTAAAACAAGTGCGCTTTCTGGATTTGATAAAATCATCACCTTTGATATGGGAGGCACCTCCACAGATGTAGCACATTATTCTGGCGTTATGGAAAAGGCGTTTGATACAGAAATCGCTGGCGTTAGAATGCGTGTCCCAATGATGAAAATTCATACAGTAGCGTCAGGTGGGGGCTCTATTTTGCATTATGATGGACAACGATTTCAGGTTGGACCACACTCTGCTGGCGCTGACCCTGGGCCTGCGTGTTACGGACGAAAAGGGCCTCTTAGTGTTACAGATGCAAATTTAGTGCTTGGCAGGCTAAGGGCTGAATATTTTCCTAAAATTTTTGGCGAGTCTGGAAACAAGCCTCTGAATATATCTATCGCTTCAAGCTTATTTACTGCTATTGCAGAAGCAGCCGATAAACCCATCTTAGATGTTGCTGAAGGATTTATAAAAATTGCCAACCAAAATATGGCAAATGCTATAAAGAAAATTTCTGTTCAGAAAGGGCATGACATCTCTGGCTATGCGCTTGCTTGTTTTGGCGGCGCTGCGGGTCAGCATGCCTGTGCGGTAGCTGGTTTGCTTGGAATTAAAAAAATTATACTACATCCATTTGCAGGCGTTCTGTCAGCTTATGGAATGGGGCTTGCTGATATTACCTCAAACCATCAACAACAAGTAGAACAAATACTTGATGAAAATCTGATGCCCTATCTATCAGAAATAATTTGCCACCTTAGCTCAGATGCAAAATCAAAGTTAGCGAAGCAACATATTTTACCTGCTGATATCTGTATAAAATGTGTTGGTCATTTAAAATATAAGGGGAGTGATAGCACCATTGAAGTTGTTTTTTCTGAATATCAAAAAATGAAAAGTGATTTTGAGAGTGTGCACCGTGAACAATTTGGATTTGTGATACATGAAATGCCAGTCATTGTTGATTTTATTGAAATTGAAGCTGCTGGAGGGTCTACAAAAATTCAATCTCAGAAACTGGGCAGCACGCAGTCAAAGACAAATGCTAAGCCAATTGGAAACCATCCCATTTACTTCGAAGGGAATTGGTATGATGCAGACCTATTTAATCGAAGTCAAATAGCACCCAATCAAATACTCGCAGGACCCGCCTTAATTCTAGAAGATATAGGCACCATTTTTATCCAGCCTGGCTGGTCTGCAAAAACAGATGATAATAGCTGTATCATTCTTGAATGTGACCAAGTCAAAAAAGATGATTTATTAATCGAAGAAAAGGCTGACCCAGTTCTTTTGGAAGTATTTAATAATTTATTTATGTCTATTGCAGAACAAATGGGCGTGCGATTACAGCATACTGCCCGGTCTGTGAATATTAAAGAACGATTAGATTTCTCTTGTGCTGTTTTTGATAACAAAGGTGAATTAATAGCAAATGCGCCACATACTCCTGTACATCTGGGGTCAATGGACAGGTCTGTTACATCGATTATAGAAGCGCATCCTGCTATGAGGAAAGGAGATGTTTTTGTAACAAACGCACCCTATAATGGGGGCACCCACCTTCCTGATATTACTGTTGTTACCCCTGTTTTTAATCAGGATGAAGAAAATCCTATATTTTTCGTAGCATCGCGTGGGCATCATGCAGATGTTGGCGGCAGCGCACCTGGTTCCATGACACCTAAAGCAACCCATATTGAGGATGAAGGTGTCATTCTAGATAATCTAAAATTAGTGAGTAATGGAGAATTTCTAGAACTGGAAATTCGCAAAATTTTAACACAAAACAAATTTCCTTGCCGTAACCCAGAGCAAAATATTGCAGACCTAAAAGCTCAAATTGCAGCTAATGAAAAAGGCGTTTTAGAGCTAAATTATATGATTTCACAATTTAGCTATGACGGTGTTAAAGCCTATGTAGCTCATATTCAAGATTATGCAGAAACCTGTATCAGGAGAATGATTGCTCAGCTTGCAAATGGCAAAGCTGAAATCTATTTTGACCAGGGTTGTAGAATAGCTGCATCTATTAGAATAGATGAACAAACGCAGTCTGCCATTATTGATTTTACTGGAACCAGCCCACAACAGCCAGATAATTTCAATGCTCCAGAACCCATTACACGAGCCGCTGTTTTATATTGCTTTAGATGTATGGTTGACGAACCAATTCCGATTAATGCTGGCTGCTTACGCCCAATAACCATTATTCTGCCAGAAAATTCTATGCTTACACCCGTATATCCAGCTGCTGTTGTTGCAGGAAATGTTGAAGTCAGCCAAGCAATTGCAGATTGTCTTTTCCTTGCTTTAAATTCAATGGCTAACGCACAAGGCACAATGAATAACCTTAATTTTGGCAATGATGCTGTTCAATATTATGAGACAATTTGCGGAGGTGCTGGCGCTGGTAACGGCTTTGATGGCTGTGATGCGGTGCATACGCACATGACAAATACACGGCTTACTGACCCTGAAATTCTAGAGCTTAGATACCCTGTTTTGCTTGCACTATTTAAAATTAGACGCCAAACAGGTGGAATAGGCAAGTGGCGCGGCGGTGATGGTATAGAGCGTCATATCACCTGTCTTGAGGAGTTGGATGTATCTATCCTATCTGGCAGACGGATTGTTGAACCGATTGGTTTAAATGGAGGCGGGAACGGCAGTATAGGAGAGAATGCGGTTCTGCGGGCGAATGGCACCCTAGAGCCTCTTGACGGAAGGGTGCAACTTGTCTGTTATCCAAATGATACAATCATTATAAAAACACCTTCTGGCGGCGGATTTGGTGTTAAAGAAGACAAATAACTCTCTTAAAATATAAGCTTTCCTTCAATAAAGGCTTCTGCAAATTTGCTATTTGGATTTTTAAAGAAGTCTTCTGCAGACTGAAATGACTCTAACCGTCCTTTATGCATAAAGATAACATCTTCTGCTAAGCGTCGTGCTTGATTAAGATCATGGGTAATAAATATGATTTTAGTATTTCTTCGCTGTAATTTCGTAAGCAAAGATTCAATCATTTGCACTGAATAAGGGTCTAGGCTAGCGGTAGGCTCATCTAATAACAATAATTCAGGCTCTGCTACAAGTGCTCTGGCAAGAGATAAGCGTTGCTTTTCTCCTCCTGACAAACGCCTTGCTGGCATATGTTGTTTATCATATAAGCCAACTTCATCTAGCAATGCCAATAAATCAGGCTCTTGTTTAGATGCATGCAAATTCGCAACAAAAGCAAGATTATCTTTAACCGAACGCCGAAGCATTACAGCATTCTGAAAAACCATCGCCTGCTTTCGTTTTATTGCATAATTTGCAGCTATATCCTTAAATAAAATATCCCCAAAATCAGGTTTATCTAACCCATGCAACAATCTAAGAAGAATGCTTTTACCAGCGCCATTTGGTCCTAATATTATTGTAATACCTAACGAATTAATAGTAAGTGACAAATTATTAATTAGTCTATTACCTGACTTGTTAAAAGATATTGAACGAAACTCTATTGGTAATAATTGAGTTACCAAATCTGGTTTTTGGGTGTGTGAATCAGACATCCTGCTTTTCCATCACCCAATTCTTAGCGTGAGCAGCCAAAAGATTTATGCCGAGTGCAATTGTCAGCAGAATTATACCCAGCGCCAGAGCTAAAGACAGGTTTCCCTTTGAGGTTTCAAGCGCAATCGCGGTTGTCATTACTCTTGTTAAATGGTCAATATTACCGCCAACAATTGAAACAGCCCCTACTTCTGAAATAGCCCGACCAAATCCAGCCAAAACAACCGTAAGAAGTGACATTCTTGCATCAATTATATAGGCAACCACCGCCTTTGAGGTAGATACATTTAACGAGCGAAATAAATCTTTATATTCAATATGCAGATCCTCAATAATTTGCGCCGATAAAGCTGCAATAATAGGCGTTACTAATAACATTTGTGCAATAATCATCGCTGTTGGGGAATATAATAAATTTAAAAATCCCAGCGGACCTGAGCGAGATAGATATAGATATACAATCAGTCCAACAACTACAGGTGGCATTCCCATTAATGCATTTAAAACTGATAATAAAACAGAGCGCATTTTAAATCGATGAATTGCCAGAAATGCACCAACTGGCAGACCTATGATAATGCTTCCTAACAAAGAGGTCAGACTAACCTTAATCGAAAGAAAAATAATTTCATATAAGTCAGGGTCACCTGAAATAATAAGAAAAAAAGCAGTAGTAAAAGAGTCAGAAAAAATTTGCATAGAAGCTGTAAAGCCAATTAATGAAAATAAAGCAGTTTATATCATAATCTGAGTTTAGTGTCGAATATACTAGCACAAATTTTAGGTTATATATTCGCCAGCATTATTATATTAACTATTATAGAATAAATAAAGTAAAACGCCCCAAATTATGCCTGTTAGCAAAAGGAACGTACCCAAAACAACGAACACACGCTGAAAAATTTGGGATAATGTTAATGGTCTTTTTTCGATTACTGAATGATTAGACGAAATTGCACTTAGCGTGTGTGGCTGTGGCTGTGGCTGTGGCTGTGGCTGTGGCTGTGGCTGTGGCTGTGGCTTTGGCTGGGTTTGCGCTGATATATTAGCTTGTGTATTATCCTGCGTGGAACCAATTCTATCTAATATTTCAACAATCTCTTTCAGCATCGCTCTGGTTTGTTTTTCCTGCTGCTCTAGCCCTGATAGGCGTGAGCGAACTTCTAGTTCTACCCATTTATCTGTAAGCTCAATAATTTCATTAGGTTCTTGTTCTTTGCTAAAATCACTTTTGTTTTCTTCTGTCTTTTCAATTGAAGAAGAATTATCCTCATTATGTTGATTTACAGTTCTAGAATGGTCACTTTCTTCGATCTCTAGTTCTTGTACTTTTGGCTCTTGTACTTCTGGCTCTTGTACTTTTGGCTCTTGTACTTTTGGCTCTTGTGCCTCTGGCTCTTGTGCTAATACTGACTTCTTGATTTTGGCGCTATTCGTGAGGGTGTCTGGCTCGTCAGTATCTAGCTTAGACCCTGATAGGCTATCGGCTTCTTGTGATAATGGCTGGTCTGATGGTTCAGCCAAAACACGAAGCCGCATTTCTTTTATTCGATCTTTTAAAGTGGCCTGGACCATACTATTTTACTCGCCGTTAGGTCTAATTATTCTTGCAAATAATGTCTATCTGCATCCTATTACCCGAAGCAATTCACTAATTTAGGGTGATATAAAGTTATATTTTAATCAACAAATTATTGAAAACGACAGTATTCAAAGCATGTTTAATTTCCAAGCGCTTGAATTCACGAATATTATAACAAAAATTTTATAAATATAGCCTTGCGATCAACAACAGCAGGACAGCATATGGTTACCTTATTTACGAAGCCTATAACCACTTTTAAAAATCCAACCAATAACGGCTATACATACAAAGGTGAATAAGCCTATCGCTAGAAGGCTATAGGTTATACTTACATCTGCTGTGCCAAAAAACGACCAGCGAAGCCCTGAAATAAGATAAACAACTGGATTAAACATCGTAATTTGCTGCCAAATTGGCGGGAGCATATCGATTGAATAAAAACTCCCTCCAAGAAAAACAAGAGGCGTTAAAATAAGCATAGGAACAAGATTAAGCTGCTCAAAATTCTTTGCCCAAATTCCTAGAATAAACCCGAAAAGACTAAAAGAAATACATGTGAGCGCCAATAAAAATAGCATCATGATTGGGTGTTGAATTTTAACGTCTACAAATAAATTAGCTGTTAGAAGGATTATAATTCCAATTACAAAAGATTTTGTGGCTGCTGCACCAACATATCCAATAATAATTTCTGTATAAGAAACAGGGGCAGATAAAACCTCATAAATCGTACCAATGAATTTCGGAAAATAAATGGCAAATGACGCATTGGACACACTTTGCATTAAAACAGTAAGCATTATCAAGCCAGGCACAATAAAAGACCCATATGCAATATCTTCAATTTGCTCCATTCGGGATCCTATCGCAGACCCAAATACAACAAAATATAGAGCTGTTGAAATAACTGGCGATATAATTGATTGAAGTAAGGTTCTAAATGTCCTTGCCATCTCAAAATTATAGATTGCCTTAATTGCATAAAAATTCATGGCATTATTCCTTTATCAGATTCACGAAGATTTCTTCGAGTGAGCTTTGCGAAGTCTGAAGATCACGAAGTTTAAACGAGGCTTTTTTAAGCTCAGACAACAAATCAACTATTCCTGTTTTCTGCGCTCTAACATCATATTGGTAATGAAGTTGCAATCCATCATCACTTAGCTTTAAATTATAATGAGACAAAGATTCTGGAATTTTATTTGCCGCCTGCTGTAAATCAATTACTAGGTTTTTAGATCCCATTCGGTGCATTAATGCTGTTTTATTCTCAATAAGAAGTAATTCTCCTTTATTAATAATACCAATCCTATCTGCAATTTCTTCTGCCTCTTCAATGTAATGCGTTGTTAGGATTACTGTCACACCAGACTTGCGCAGTCTTGCAACCACCTGCCACATATCTTTGCGCAAATCTACGTCAACTCCAGCGGTTGGCTCATCAAGAAATAAAATCTTTGGCTCATGGCTAAGCGCCTTTGCTATCATAACACGGCGTTTCATTCCGCCTGACAACATCATATTTTTGCTATCCCGTTTGTCAAATAAGGACAGGTCTTTTAAAAGCTGATCTATGAAATGTGAATTTTTTGGCTTACCGAATAAACCACGGGAAAAGCTAACGGTATTTTTGACCTTTTCAAACGGCTCTATGGTGATTTCTTGTGGTACTAATCCAATCAAGGAGCGTGCCTTGCGATAGTCTTTTGCAACATCAAATCCACCAACAATTATCTTATTTTCTGGAACCGATAATAAACCACAAATCGCCGATATCAATGTGGTCTTTCCCGCGCCATTAGGACCCAACAATGCAACTATTTCCCCTTGTTCAATTTCTAAAGATAAATTATCAAGCGCTTTAAACCCATTATCATAAATTTTGGTAAGGTTTTTTACAGAAATGATGGAATTCATAGATTGTCTTTCGCACTAATTGAGGACAGAACGCACATTAATCAAGTTGTAAAAGGGTAATTACAAAAAGTTACATTGCATTAAATCTGAAAAGGTTAAACTTTGTTATTACAGAGTAATTTCAAATGATAATAGAAAAGTAAATCTCGTTTTTGTTTTTTTACCAAAAACACCTTTGATTACGACTCGTATTTTATGCAACAACCCCGTATATACAAGATTGTTTTCGATATAAGGCATTTAATAATAAATTAAACCCGATAGCAAACAAATTAAGATTATTGTAAGGATATATTTTATGGTATTTTACTGCAATTGCGAGAAAAGCCATGGCTTCTAAAAAGCAAAAAATCTCTCAGTTTGAGACAATTTGGATATCTGATGTTCACCTTGGTAGTAAGGGTGCTAAGGCAACTGAATTGCTTAATTTTCTAACAGCCACTGAATCCAGAAAATTATATTTGGTAGGCGATATTATTGACTGCTGGAGATTACGAAAGAGATGGTACTGGCCTCAAACACATAATGATGTAATGCAAAAGATTATGGAAAAGTCTCGGGCAGGCACAGAAGTTATTTACATTCCGGGCAATCATGATGATCTTATTCGCCAGTTTGTAGAACATAAATTTGGCAATATTCAAATTATGATGGATGATATTCACATTACCAAAGATGGTAAAAAATTCTGGGTTATGCATGGCGATTTGTTTGACAGTGTAATACAGCATGTAAGATGGTTAGCTTTTATTGGTGATGGGCTTTATACACTTCTGCTTGGCGTTAACGGTATTTTTAACGCAATTAGACGATTATTTAGACTTGAATATTGGTCATTATCAAAGTTTCTTAAACAGAAAGTAAAGCAAGCAGTATCCTTCCTTTCTGCATTTGAGACAGGTCTTATGAATGAAACCCGAAAAAGAGGGTGTGATGGTGTTGTTTGCGGTCACATTCATAAAGCTGAGATAAAGATAATAGACGGATTAGTGTATGCAAATGACGGCGACTGGGTTGAGTCTAAAACAGCTCTTACTGAGGATGAGAACGGGATAATATCACTTATTAATTTTGATGAATTTATCAGTGACAATCATAAATAACTTGCTTAATTAAAAAGCCAGTTAAGTAATATGGATTTCTTGAGATGCAATCTGTTAAAATTGGGAATGATGATTTAAGCGTAACATTAATCCCTTTTGGCGCACGCCTTGTTGATATAAGAATGGCGTCTTGCACCACGCCGCTGATACTTGGTTATCCACAGCTTTCAGATTATTTAAGTGATACCGCTTATATGGGCGCTATGATTGGCAGAGTTGCCAATCGTATTGCCTCTGGACGGGCTATGCTGAATGATATGCCTCTGTCATTTGATAAAAATGAAAATTCAATACAGACTCTTCATGGCGGCTCAAATAGCTGTTCTTTTGCGCATTGGCGGATTGCCCATAAAGATAGTAAATCAGTAATTTTTTATCTCGACGAGCCAGATGGTCATATGGGATTCCCTGGCAATTGCCGCCTACAAGTTCACTATGAAGTGATTAAGCCGATGGGTCTACACGTTACTCTGCAAGCAATTTCTGATAGAGATGGATTTTGCAATTTAACATTACATCCTTATTTTTGTTTAGATGATAGTGGTAATATCGCCAATCATGACTTGCAAATTCATGCTGAGCATTATCTACCTGTGGATGATTTCTTAATTCCTACAGGTAAGATTAATAAGGTTATAGATAGCCAGTTTGACTTTCTTAAGCCTCGCAATTTAGAACCAATTGTAAGCCACCAAGAACACCCTATTGACCATAATTATTGTTTGGCTACTTCGCAAACTGAGCTTCGCGAAATAGCTGTTTTAAAGAGCCGTTTATCAAATATAACACTAAAAATTTTATCTACTGAAGCAGGGCTACAATTCTATACTGGGCACCATTTAAAGGATATAATGAAGGGGCACCATGAACAGCCATACACGCCTTTCTCTGGTATGTGTTTAGAGCCACAAGCTTGGCCCGATGCGCCTAACCAAGAGACATTCCCATCAATATTTCTGAAGGCAAATACACCCTATAAACAGATGAATTGTTTTTATTTTGAATCATAAATGAAATATATAAAGACGTTATTCTATTTCGTACAAAACTTCGCCAATACAGCCAATAAGCTCATCAATTTGTGCCTTATTTATAATCAGAGGCGGGGATAAAGCAATTATGTCCCCTGTGGTTCGAATAAGACACCCCTTCTCAAATGCGCGAAGAAATGCGGCAAATGCCCGCTTAGTAGGATAACCATCGATTGGCTGTAATTCTATCGCACCAATAAGCCCTATATTTCTGATGTCAATCACAAATGGGTGGTTAGAGAGGCTGTGCAAGGCTTGCTGCCAGTGCAAAGCAAGTTCACCTCCACCAGACATTAATCCATCATCTTCATATGTCTCAAGCGTTGCAATAGCTGCTGCTGATGCAATTGGGTTTCCTGAATAGGTGTAGCCGTGAAATAATTCTATTGCTTCTTGCTGACCTGTCATGAATTGAGAATAAATTTCATCTTTGACAATCACTGCA
>JABJAN010000063.1 GCA_018666135.1 Alphaproteobacteria bacterium
TTCAGTTTGAAAAATCTCCTCAAATAAGTCTTTAAAACGACCGTCATAAGCTTTCATAATCGTGTTTTTGGTAGACATATATACAGGCCATCCAAGGTCAAGACCATAATTCATACAGGCTCTTGCAAATCCCCTTATTGATTCATCCAGATTATACATTGCCATCGCGACGCCGCCGTCAGGGAAATCATATACTTCATGGCTGATTGCATCACTTCCGTCTGCTGGTTGGAATGTTAATGTAAGCTTTCCAGGTCCTTTTATTACCATATCAGTAGCACGATATTGGTCTCCAAATGCGTGTCTGCCAATAACAATAGGCTTGGTCCAGCCTGGTACAAGACGAGGTACATTTTTTGCTATAATTGGCTGTCTGAATACAGTGCCCCCTAAAATATTTCGGATTGTTCCGTTTGGAGATTTGTACATTCTGTTAAGATCAAATTCTTCAACACGCTCTTCATCAGGGGTAATAGTGGCACATTTTACGCCCACTCTGAATTTTTTTACAGCTTCAGCGGCATCAATTGTAATCTGATCATCAGTCTCGTCTCTTGCTTGAATACCAAGGTCATAATATTTTAAATCTACATCTAAATAAGGATGAATAAGTTTATCTTTGATTTTTTGCCAGATGATACGAGTCATCTCGTCTCCGTCCATTTCCACAATCGGATTTAAGACCTTAATTTTTGTCATAATTGACCCCCAAAAGATTTCGTTATTAAAAAATATTGCTCTAATAGTGTTAAAAAATCAGACAAAATTTAGAGCAAGAAAACACATAATTGAAATTGGTGACAGCATAGACAATTTATATTGAAATTTCAATAAATACTCTTTGAATCAATACTTTATTTCTACACTTAATATGATTAGTCATACTCAAATAGATTATCAACTAACGCATCTGCTGTCTTCGCCCAAATAACATATTCTAAATTTGTGCTGTGCATAAAACCTTGCTCAGCAATATGTGAAAGCATGGCTTGCATCGGTTGCCAATATCCGTCGAAATCAAAAATATGAACTCTTGCTTTGAGAAGGCCAAGTTGGCACCAAGTAAGAACTTCCATAGTTTCATCCAATGAGCCAAGTCCACCAGGCAGTAAAACAAAATCGCTAGTATCTTTATACATGGCTGATTTTCGCTCATGCATGGTGTTGGTTATAATTAATTCAGTAACGTCTTTATGGGCTACCTCATGTTTATCCAAAAATTCTGGAATAATGCCAGTAACAGATGCGCCGCTTGCAAGAGCGCCATCTGCAAATGCCCCCATCATTCCAGTTCTGCCGCCACCATAAATAATTTTATGATTTCTGGCGCCAATCATTTGCCCTATCCGAAATGCTTCATTGCAAAAAATTGGCGAACGTCCTTTAGATGCACCAGCAAATATACATATTGTTTTCATAAAATGACCAAGAATAAAAATTAATAATTTTGCCTTAACAGCATTTGTATCTTATCATTATTTTATGTTTGTTAGCTAGGAGCAAATTAATGAACAACGCGATGATTTGGTTTCTTGGTTTGGTTGGCATTTTAGTCGTTGGCACTTTTCTGGCAATTCCTGATAAAGAGCCAATAAAAACTTCGGAAACTGTTTCTAAGTCGGAATATGATAAGCCAGCGTCTGAATCTAGTGACATAGATTTGGATGCAGAAAAAAAATCGCTGCCTGATCAGATAAATAGCGTTAATCAGAATCTAGAAAACACACTTACTAATAACGCACAAGATAATCTCACTAATAGTGAATTAGCTGAATCGCCAAATATTTTGCAAGTAACAATGGCGCAGGTAAAGCCTGATGGAAGTAGTGTATTTGGGGGAACAGGTCCAGCTGGTGCAACAATATTAGTTTTTAATGGGGATATTCTTATCGCCGAGGCTGAAATAAATCAGAAGGGTGACTGGGTAGCTATTCCAGATAAAGCTTTTGATTCAGGCTCTCACCTTATTCAATTTGCTATTAAACAAGCAACAGAAGAGACAAAATCGGGTCAAAATATTGCTGAATCTAATATCTCATCTGCAAATATCGCAGAGCTGGCTGTGGTAATTGATGTAGATGTGAATAAGCAAGAAAAACCGCTTGTCGTTTTTGTTCCTAAGTCTGAATCATCTGTGCCACTTATTGTACAGGCACCAAAAGAACTTGTGTCAACAGACCAGCAAGCAACACAAGAAGATACGGTAAATGCTATGGCGCGTGCAGATATGGCAAGCACTGTAGCTCCGCAGACAGCTCAAACTTCTGAAAAATTACGTCAGGCTGAGGAAAATCTTGCTAGGAATGATATATATATACAAATCCGAAGCTTGTCTTGGGAAGATGATTCAAACTTAAGGCTATCTGGATTTGCAAATGGCGGACATTCAATGCAAGGTTATTTTGATCAAAATTTTATTTCAAAAGTCACCTTAGATGAAACTGTAAAACAAGATTTAGGCATTCCATGGAGTATGGTTACATATGTGCCAATGCAATCAGATAAAAATTATAATTTAAAAGCTGAATTGCTTGATAAGAACGAGAAAGTAATAAAGCAAACGGAGATTAAAGTTAGTTTGGATTTACTTTCAATAGGGCGAGATGGAAGTGATATGCTGGTTATTCACAAAGGAGATGTTTTATGGCGAATAGCCTATAAATCATATGGAGAAGGTATCCGATATGTTGATATTTTTAAACGCAATATATCTCGCATTGATAATCCAGATTTGATTTTTCCAAATCAAGTATTTGCTATTCCAAAATGAGGGTTAATTGACGTAAAGATAGAGTATTCTATGATTACTTTTCTATTTTCAACATATGGTTAGGTGCATATGAGTAAGGTTAAAAAATATTTTGCTGAGTCATTAAACGCACAATCGCCTGCTATGCCAGTCCGTATTGTAACAGGGTTATGTGTTGGCGTTATGGGGTTTGTGTGGCTTCCGCTTGGTGTTTTAGGGCTGTTGGGGTTAATCTGGCTTGTTTATGTGACAAACCCAATAGAAATGCATGATATAAATGCCCAAAATGGTAAAGATATTTTGGTGCCGATGGATGGGCTTATCACATTTATAGAAGCAGATGCACAGCAAATTCGTATTCGAATTTCACAGCAATTTCATTCAAACAAACTGATTCATATGCCATGCGATGGAAGAATCGAAATTAACATGTTTGTTGATGGTCTGTTTTTGCCAACACAAATATCGAATGCCTCAAGATTAAATGCGAGAAGAGAAATAACTATAAATACACATAAAATGTCTAATCCCCTTCATTCTGAGGATGAAATATCACTTATCATGTGGGGTAGACCATTTGCCAGATATCTTTCAAGTCCTATATCTGAAGGAAGAATAATGCAAAGCGGTGTTCCAATCGCAATTTCGTTAATACAAGGTGATTTGGATGTTATCCTTCCTGCTAATTATAATGTTCTGGTAAATTCTGGAGAATTTTGTCTGGCTGGAAAAACTATTCTTGCACGTGCAGGCTAAAATGTGCCTCTTACTATTTCCGTTTTAATAGGTATATTTTTATGCGTAAGGGCATGTGTTAATGTTTGATAGAAATCTTCAAGAATACTCAACGCCAATATTGTTATATTTAGCGAAATATTTGGTAAAGGCTCGAATTTCGGCGGATTTTATAAGCGGTGCCGGGTTTGCTTTTGGGGTCATAGCGGCATTACTAGCAGCAAATAGTTATTTTTTATGCGCACTCATTTTCTTTCTAGTAAATCGATTGTTGGATGGTTTAGACGGTGTCGTTGCACGAATTAATGGACCTACTCACAGAGGGGCATTTTTGGATATTGTTTTTGATTTTATCATTTATAGCTCACTTCCGTTTGCTTTTGCTATATTTGATAGAAATAATAGTTTTGCTTCGTGTTTTGTTATATTCAGCTTTATAGGCACAGGCACAACCTTCCTTGCATACGCAATTATGCAGGCAAAAATACCAGAAAAATTTCAGAAAAAAATAGGTCAAAAAAGTTTTTATTATCTAGGTGGGATAGTAGAGGGCGCAGAAACCATTTTATTTATTAGTTTTATATTACTGTTTCCAACGCTATTTTCACCAGCAGCATTTTTATTTGGCACTCTATGCTGGGTATCAAGCTTTTTTCGTTTATATGCAGGTTGGCAAGACTTTTCCTTGAAATAAAAACAGCGTAATTACATATAGAAGAACACGTGATATATTTTCGAAAATTATCAATTTTAGGAGGCAGAGGTGAAATTTGGAATTGGACAGGCGGTTAAACGCGTTGAAGATAAGGTGTTGCTTACAGGTACTGGAAATTTCACAGATGATGTCAATGTTGGGGAAGGGCTTGCTATTCATTTTGTGCGCTCTGTTCATGCTCATGCACAGATTAATAAAATTGAGTTTGAACAAGCATCAATGCAGCCAGGAGTTCATCTGATCGCAACGCAAAGCGATTTGGATGAAGACAATATTGGTGAAATTCAATGTTTAACTTTAGTAGATAATTTAGATGGAAGGGAGCTAATTCCTGTTTCCAGACCTCCCATGTCACGTGGGATTGCACGCTGTGCTGGTGATATTATTGCAATGATTGTTGCAGATACAAAAGAGCAAGCAATTGATGCAAGTGAATTGATTGAAATTGATTATCATCCATTAGAAGCAGTTGTGGATGTGATTTCAGCTCAAAGTGACGATGCTCCACAGCTTTACCCAGAATATCCTAAAAATAGAGTTTTTCAATGGCGAACAGGTAATCATGAAGCAACTATTCATCAGTTTGAACATGCAAGACAGGCAGAGGATTCTATTGTTGAACTAACCGTTATAAATAATCGAATTGCGCCAAACGCGCTGGAAATGCGTCAGATTGTTGCAATGCCAGATCCTGAATCTGAAACAGAAGACGGATTGCTTATTTGGTGCGGCACACAAGGTACTGTTAGTATCTCAAGACAAATAGCAAAGGCGTTAAATATGCCTTCAGATATGATTCATGTACGTTCTGGAAATGTTGGTGGCGGCTTTGGGTATAAAATATTTCTGCATCCAGAACAGTTATGTGCTAGTTGGGCAGCAAAAAAACTGAAGAAAAAGCTGCGTTGGCAACAAGATAGATCAGAAGGGTTTGTAAGTGATTTGCAAGGGCGTGATATACTCAGCTCAGCTAAGGCACTGGTATCTAAAACAGGCAAAATCAAAGCAGTACAGTTTCACAATCAAGCAAATTTAGGAAGCTGGTTGTCCAATTTCGGCATTTATGTACCTACAACATCAACTAGCCGTACTCTTACCACCTTATATGACATTTCTTATGTGAGCTTGGAAGTGACTGGAGTGGTAACCAATACACCTGCGGTTGATGCATATAGAGGCGCTGGTCGTCCTGAGGCGAATTATACAATGGAACGTCTGATGGATAAAATAGCCTTTGATTTGAATATTAATAGAATTGAAGTCCGAAAAGTAAATATGATTCAGCCTCATCAGATACCTTATGAAACAGTGTGTAGCGGTACTATTGATTCTGGCGATATGCCTGCATTATTTGAGGCAGCGCTTAAAAATGCAGATATAGATGGATTTGCACTAAGAAAAAAAGCAAGCGAAGAAAATGGTTTTATTAGGGGGGTAGGAATTGCACTTTATCTTGAATCTTGTGGAAACGGAAAAGATGGCGGCGTTGATATTGCTTTTAATAATCAAGGCGAGGTGATAATTCACGCTGCGCAGATGGAAAATGGGCAGGGGCATCAAACTACCCTAACTCAAATTTTTTCCGATAGACTTGGATATGATGCAGAAAAGATAAAAATCATTCAAGGAGATTCCCGCAGATCACCTTCTGGAAATACAGGCGGGGCAAGAATGACAGTAATATTGGGTTCTGCTACAGCTCAAGCAGCTGAAAAAATCTTGCAAAGAGCTAAGCCATTGGCAGCTGATTTACTTAATTGTAATGAGCTGGAAGTTGAATTCGAGGAGGGTATATTCAGACATGCCCAAACAAATGATACAGTTACCATTGAACAGCTTGCAAAATCTCTTTTTAGAGATGACGGACCTCACCCATTTGATATTAAGCATGCGTATACAACAGATGGACCAAGTTTTCCCTATGGATGCCACATTGTTGAGGTAGAAATTGATAAAACAACCTTAGTTCCACAGATAAAAAAATACTCTGTTACCGATGATTTGGGGGACGTAATAAACCCAGACACGCTTGCAGGACAAATACATGGAGGTATTGCCCAAGGTGTGGGGCAGGCAATGTATGAGAATGTGGTTTATGATAAAACAGGACAATGTTTAACAGGCTCTTTGATGGATTATACTCTGCCAAGAGCTGATCATCTTACCATGGTATCTCATCATCTAAGCAATACCAAATGCCAGAATAATTATCTAGGCGTGAAAGGCGTTGGTGAAGCAGGTACTATTGGCGCACCGCCAGCTGTTGTTTCTGCTATTTGTGATGCATTATCTGTAGCACATATTGATATGCCTATTACGCTCTCAAAATTATGGAAGAATGCAAAAAAACAAACAAATATTTAACAAAAGGTGTTTAAATGACAGATAAAATTGTAAAATCTGATAAAGAATGGCAAGATTTACTAACATCACAAGCCTATCAAATTACCCGTAAAGAAGGAACCGAGCGGGCGTTTACGGGAAAATATTGGGACCATCATGCGCATGGGGAATATGTATGTGTTTGCTGCGGCGAATCTCTTTTTCATAGCAGAGATAAATTTGAATCAGGTAGTGGCTGGCCTAGCTTTACACAGCCTTTTTCGCTCTCTGTTGGCGAAAAAGAAGATGGAAGTTTGATGATGCGAAGAACAGAGGTTCATTGTGATAAATGTGATGCTCATCTTGGTCATGTTTTCCCAGATGGTCCAGAACCAACAGGACTAAGATACTGTATTAATTCTGCTTCTTTAAATTTTGAGCCAAAAGATACAGAATAAAACTACATAAAAGGGTGGATTAAGTAAAAATGCCTATATCAGGTACAACCCAAATTTTTGTTATATTTGCGCATCCGTCAGGACAGGTAAGAGCACCTACGTTATTCAATAAAAAATTTGAAGAACAAGGAGTTGATAATGTTATGATTGCCATTGATGTACCTCATTCAGGTCTTGCTGATTGTGTTAACTCAATGCGCGCTGTTAAAAATATTCGCGGTGGTGTTGTAACTATTCCTCATAAAGTAGATATTGCTAATTTATGTGATATTTTGGGACCTGGAGCCAAGGCAACTGGCGCTGTTAATGCTTTTCGTTTTGATGAAGATGGCAGACTTTATGGGGATAATTTTGATGGTGTTGGGTTTGTTGCAGGATTAAAGGATCACGGCTTTTCTGTTGTAGGCAAGAAAATATTACTGGTTGGTGCTGGAGGTGCTGCACGTGCGCTGGCAGCATCGCTGGTAAAAGAGCCTATTGATAGGTTAAATATCACCAATAGAAGTCATACCAAAGCAGAAGAGATTGTTAATATTGTAACCTCAGTAACATCTGCAGATAATTTTATGTCAATAGAGGTATCTAAAATTGACTATGCGATATATGATATTGTGATTAATGCAACATCACTTGGACTTAACACAGATGATCCTCTTCCTTTTAGCATAAGTGAGCTTAAAAGTGAGTGCGTTGTATGTGATATTATAATGAAACCTGAAGAAACAACCTTGCTGAAGGCTGCAAAAAAGGCAGGATTGGGGGTTCATTATGGAAAGCATATGCTAGATTATCAAATCCCATTTATCGAAGAGTTTATAGGCGCATTTAAAAAATAAATTCTTAGCCATATTAAATTGGTAATTTGCAAATTAAGACAAATAATACTAGATAAAGGTGCAATAAAGGAAGAAATCAAATGACAGAAGAAACAGGTTGGACAGAAGAGCGTCTTAAAATGCTAAAAGCACTGTGGGATGAGGGGCTTTCTATTTCTCAGATAGGTCAGCGACTTAATGTAACTAGGAACGCGGTTGCTGGTAAAGCGCACCGACTTAGTTTGCCAAAACGACAATCTCCAATTTCATCTACTGCTGCACCTGTACGCGCTAAGGTGAAAAAAACAGAAGAAATTGCGGATGAGCTTCCTTTGCGGTTGGCATTAAGAAAAATTAGCTGGTCACGCTCGAAATGCGTATGGCCAACTGGAGACCCTAAAACAACTGATTTTTCTTTTTGCAGCAAGCCAATAGATCCTGGTAAACCATATTGTTTTGAACATTGTGTTCTTGCCTATACAAATACCCGCGAGAGTAATTAAACATGAATGAAATGCTGGTAAAGCGCCATGCTTATGCCAAGACAGGGTGGCGGGTAGATACCACGCATCTCACCGTTCAACTATATGCAAAATATGCCAGAACAACTGTTGTAATGCATCTGACATCAGAGCAAGAGGTAGCTTTGCAGCCGCTTGTTTTATATGGACAGGAACTAGAAATTGAAACAGTTATAATCAATGATTCAATACAAGATAAAGAGCATATTCAAAAGAATGATCACTCTATCACGCTTAATTTAACACAGAAATCAAATGAAGTTGTTGTTATAACTATATGTAATCCCTATGAAAATAAGGCTTTGGAGGGATTGTATAAATCAGGAGATATGATTTGTACCCAGTGTGAGCCAGAAGGTTTCAGACGTATTTGTTATTATCCAGATAGACCGGATATGATGAGTGTGTTTACTACCCGAATTGAAGCGGATAGTAGGTATAAGAATTTATTGAGTAATGGTAATTTAATTGCTTCTGGAAAGTTGGATGAAGACAGGCATTTTGCTGAATGGCATGATCCCTTTCCAAAACCAAGTTATTTATTTGCGCTGGTTGCGGGCGATCTTTTGCGTGTTGAAGATAGTTTTGTGTGTGCATCTGGGAGAAGGGTTGATCTACATATTTATGTTGAACATGGAAATGCCCATTTAACATCTCATGCTATGGAGTCACTTAAAAAATCTATGGTGTGGGATGAGCAAGTTTATGGCTTAGAATATGACCTTGATTTATTTCAAATTGTTGCCGTGAGTCATTTTAATATGGGCGCAATGGAGAATAAGGGACTTAATATTTTCAATAGTAAATTTGTGCTAGCTGATGAGAAAACAGCGAGTGATGCAGATTTACTAAGAGTTGAGTCTATCATTGCGCATGAGTATTTTCATAATTGGACAGGAAATAGAGTTACCTGCCGCGATTGGTTTCAGCTTACTCTTAAAGAGGGATTGACTGTTTATCGTGACCAGTGTTTTACCGCTGATTTGCATGATCAAGGCGTCAAGAGAGTAGAGGATGTAAGCCTTTTGCGTTCAGTTCAGTTTCCTGAGGATGCGAGTCCAATGGCGCACCCGATACGCCCTGACAGTTATTCAGAAATTAATAATTTTTATACACCAACAATTTATGAAAAAGGTGCCGAAGTTATCAGAATGCTTGCCAGTATTTTTGGCAAGGACGGTTTTCGTAATGGGGTTGATTTATATTTTAAACGTCATGATGGACAGGCGGTTACCTGTGATGATTTTCTTTCTGCAATGGCAGACGCAAATAACCGTAATTTATCCGAATTCTCACGGTGGTATCAGCAATTGGGAACACCATGCTTAAATGTGAGTAGAAGAACAGATAGCACTGGGTTAAGCCTGCATATAACGCAAATGCTGCCTGATAATGCCTCTAAAAGTGATAAGCCACTCCCCATTCCTTTTAAGTTCTCAATGATAAGCCCTAAAGGAAGCCCTGTGTCCCTTGTTGTAAATGGAAAGAAAATGGGGGAAGAACCTCTGATTATTATCAATTCAGAGGAAACATATTTAACAATTGAAGCTGAGCATAATTCAAAAACACAAGAGTTATACAGAGCAACTCCATCACTTCTTAGAGAGTTTTCTGCACCTGTAAATCTTAAAAATGACCTGACGCTAGAAGAATATTTACATCTTCTATCTTATGATACAGACCCGTTCGTTATCTGGGATGTTTCACAAATTTTATATAGCAAAGTGATTATGCAAGCATATGGCGGTAATCAAAATGATGCGCTAGAAACACAATTATCTGATGCGCTACTAAGATCAATTGAAGGCGATAAATTTAATAACGCCTTTAAATCTCTTTTATTAACACCCCCAAGTCAGTCAATTCTTCATGCAGACATAAAATACCCTGACCCGCCAAAAGTCTTTTATACTAAGCAAAACACCATAAAGCGGATTGCTAGTAATATAAAAGGGTATCTTGATGAGCAATTGGATACCTTATTGGTAAAAAAACAAACCACGGATGATGGAGGCAGAAGTTTGCATAATCAACTTCTAGCCTGGGCAATGCTAGCGGATAGTGACATAGCGCCAGCCATTGCATTAGAACAGGTAAAATCATCAAATATGACACTGGTAAAAGGGGCCGTGAATTCTTTAAATCATATAAATGTGCCAATTCGAGAGACTGTTGTGCAACAATTTCACGATGATTGGAAATCTAATTCATTAGTGATGGAAAACTGGTTTATGTGGCAAGCTAGTTCTGCTGTAGTTGGTAACGCAGATTATTGTGCAGAGTTAATGAGGCACCCTGTCTTTGATTTAGATAATCCAAACAAATTAAGGTCTGTCATTGGTGGGTTTGCAAGTGGAAATCCAGTGCATTTTCATGCAGATGATGCAACTGGATATAAGTTTTTAACAGATCAGCTGTTGATGTTAGATAAGAAAAATCCTCAAATGTCCGCAAGGTTAGCTCTTCCATTAACACGCTTTGGAAATTTTACGCAAAAGAGGCAAAATATGATGATTGCACATTTAAGACAATTAAATGAGACTAAGCTTTCACCAGATTTATCAGAAGTTGTGTCTGTGTCTCTTAATTCAGCAAAGGCATAAAATGCCAAATCAGAAGTATAAAAAATAAGTCAACCCTTACGGCTCTACTTCAGAAATGCAGGAAGTGAATCAGGGTCTTTGAAATTATTGCCCCCTGTCCATTCAGGAGGGCGCTTTTCATTATAGCGATTCGTTTTTACAGGTTTTTCTGTCTCTTTTTGAAGGGCTGCTTTTTCAGTGTTTTCAAACGGTTTTGTCTTGGGTTTTTCAACATTGTTAAGAGATTTTTCACTTACCTCTTTTTGAAGGGGGGCTTTTTCAGAGCTGTTTTTCTTTGATTTAGCCGTTGGTTTAGGATTTTCTTTGGATAATTCAGGGATGGAAACAGAAATAAGTTGTTCAATAGCTGCAAGATATTTCTCATCGTCACTTCCACTCACAAGTGTAAAAGCTCTGCCACTTCTTCCTGCACGACCAGTTCTGCCAATACGGTGAACATAATCTTCTGCGCTAGAAGGGACATCATAATTAAATACATGACTAACAGATGGTATATCAAGACCACGCGCTGCCACATCAGAAGCTATAAGATATCTAGTTTCACCATCCTTGAATGCTTTTAGAGCAGCCAAGCGAGCAGATTGTGTCATATCGCCATGCAGCGCAGCTACATTAAAATTGTGAGTCTTAAGAGCCCTTACCAGTGATGCAATATCTTTTTTACGATTGCAAAAAATAACAGCGTTATTAATTGGCTCACTATTCAGTAAATCACGTAACTGGCTCTGTTTTAACTTCGGCGTAGTTTTGCATATAAATTGTGTAATTGTTGAGGCAGTTTGTGAAACACGAGCAACCTCAATAATTTTTGGGTTCATCACAAATTTATCGCCAATTTTATGAATTTCATCTGATAAGGTAGCTGAGAAAAACAATGTTTGTCTTATTTTAGGCAATAGCGATACAATTCGCTCAACATCAGGGATAAAACCCATATCCAACATTCTATCAGCTTCATCAATCACAAGAATTTTAACATCTTGTAGGAGTACTTTGCCTCTCTCAAAATGATCTAATAATCGGCCAGGTGTTGCAATTAGCACATCGACACCTTTTTCTAACGCTGATTCTTGATCTGAAAAACTAACGCCGCCAATAAGCAATGCCATCGACAGATTATGGTTGGCAGAGAATTTTTCAAAAGATTCTGCAACTTGAGCTGCAAGTTCACGTGTTGGCGCTAGAATAAGAGAGCGCGGCATACGCGCTTTAGCAATTCCGGAATCAAGAATATCAATCATAGGCAAGGTAAAGGATGCTGTTTTTCCTGTACCTGTCTGCGCAGACCCCATAACATCGCGTCCCATTAAAATAATAGGAATTGCTTTTGCTTGAATAGGAGTTGCAGCCTCATATCCTAAATCAGATACAGCGTTGCATAATTCGGCACTAAGCCCAAGTTCGCTAAAGGTTGAGGAGATTGTTCTTTTCCTAGTAAAGTTAAGTTATCGATACCAATCGATCAAAATAAAGGATTATACTATCTCTAATACGCTACTTCTAGTCTCTGGGTCAAGCTTCAGATATGCTGGCATCAAATTACTATTCACTTATTCTTTTAAATTTAGGAAAAAGAGTATGACAAAATTAATATTAGTTCCAGGTTTGTTATGTACAAAGCAACTATTTGCAAACCAAATTAAAGCTCTTGGAGAGGAGCTGGATATCGAAGTTGCTAATATAACAGGTCAAAATAATATAACCGCAATGGCAGAGAAAATTATATTAAAACAGGATTCTAGCTTTGTTATATGCGGGTTATCAATGGGAGGTTATGTTGCCCAAATGGTAGCGCATTTAGCACCAGAAAAAGTTAGCGGATTGGGGCTTCTTTCCACTAGTGGACGTGCAGATACACAAGAAAGAAAAAAACAAAGAGAAGCCCTAATACAATTATCTAAAATAGGTAAATTCAAAGGGGTTACACCTCGTCTATTACCACATTTATTATCCCCAAAGGCTCTTAAAAATGAAACACTTGTGCAAGAAGTGATGGACATGGCAGCAGAGATAGGACAAGTCAATTTCACCTTGCAACAAGAAGCAATCATTAACAGACCTGATTTTAGACCATTTGCAGCCTCAGCCAATATGCCTGTAGAAATTCTATGCGGCGACCAAGACCAGCTTACGCCGCCATCCCTTTCAAAGGAATTAGACAGTCTATTTTATGATTCAAAATTAACACTACTCCCAGGCATAGGTCACCTAAGCTCAATGGAAGCACCTGATGAAGTCACACATATCCTAAGGAGGCTAGTTACTAGAGTTACGCTTTAATCAACAGGTGTCATCCTAAAAACAGCAGCTGAAGCAGAGCAGGGATAAATCACTAAATATCTAATTGAGACAATACATCATCTGCATGGTCTCTTATATAGCTAAATCTGAGTTCAGGTTTTTTGCCCATAAGGGTTGAGACAATTCTATCTGCCTCTCGCCTCTTATCCGCCCCTTCAATATCCCGCTTTGGTAATTGAACTTGCAATAATCTTCGCGAATTAGGGTTCATTGTAGTTTCTTTTAGCTGCGAAGGCGGCATTTCTCCTAGACCTTTAAATCGGCTAATATCAATTTTGCCTTTTTGATTAAACTCGCTGCTCATTAATTGTTCACGGTGAGCGTCATCTTGTGCATAAAATGTTTTGCTGCCTTGTGTTATTCTGTAAAGAGGGGGCTGTGCAATAAAGAGTCTTCCAGCTTCAATTAATTGAGGCATTTCTTGATAAAAAAATGTCATTAACAAGGCTGCAATATGTGCGCCATCGACATCAGCATCAGTCATTATAATGACTTTCCCATACCGCAAATCTTCAATGTTAAATTGCGTTTTTGCTTTTACCCCTAACGCAAGTAGAAGGTCACTTAATTCTTGATTTTGTGATAATTTATCCGAGGTAGCACTTGCAACATTAAGAATTTTTCCGCGCATTGGCAAAATAGCTTGTGTGGCTCTGTTTCTGGCGGATTTGGCGGAGCCACCTGCAGAATCCCCCTCTACAATAAAAATTTCAGTGTCTGTTGTATCCTGAGCTGAGCAATCTGCAAGCTTCCCTGGAAGACGTAATTTTCGTGTAGCAGATTTACGGGCGACCTCTTTTTCTTTTCTGCGGCGCTTTCGTTCTTCCATTCTGTCGATAGCAGCATCTAACAAATCATTGGCGCGTTCTGGTTCTGCAGAAAGCCACAAATCAAATCTGTCTTTTACGGCAGCCTCTGTCTGTCTTGTTGCATCAGTCGACACAAGTTTATCCTTAGTTTGCCCTTGAAATTGAGGGTCTCTTAAAAACACAGATAACATTCCAGCAGAGCTAGCAAGTACATCCTCTGCGGTTAACTCAGAAGCCTTTTTTTGCCCTTTTAATTCACCATAAACACGCATGCCTTTGATGATTGCTTGACGAAAACCATTTTCATGCGTGCCGCCAGAAGGCGTTGGCACAGTATTACAATATGAATGAAAAAAGCTATCTTCTCCAGGACCCAGCCATGTTAAGGCCCATTCAAATTTTTGTCCCTCTAGCTCTGTTTGGTCTGTAAAGGCTGATGAAAGCATTAAATTACGACCGCTAGTGGCATCTTTTAGATAATCAGCCAATCCACCTGGATAGCAAATAACTTCGCTTGTTGGTGGCGTGCTGTCATTATGTGTCAGAAGCGCTTCAGCACATTTCCATCTGATTTCAACGCCAGCAAATAAATAGGCTTTTGATTTTGCCATTTTATATAGAATAGTTGGTTTAAAACGACATCCTTCTCCAAAAATTTCAGGGTCAGGTGAGAATTGAATGCTAGTGCCACGCCGATTAGGAGCAGAACCGCCATTTTCTAACGGACCAATAGGTTTTCCTTGAGAAAATGACTGCTTATATAATTTTTTTTCTCTGGCAACCTCAACATCAAGCCTGCTGCTTAATGCATTTACCACAGACGCACCAACGCCATGCAAACCGCCAGAGGTTTCATACGCTTTGCCAGAAAATTTACCACCAGCATGAAGAGTGGTTAAAATAACTTCTAATGCAGATTTGTTAGGAAATTTTGGATGAGGGTCAACTGGAATGCCTCTGCCATTATCACTTATGGATATATGAGTTTCATCTATGAGATTAATTTCAATCCAATCAGCGTGCCCTGCAACAGCTTCATCCATTGAATTATCTAGTATTTCGGCAACTAAGTGATGCATTGCTCGCTCGTCTGTCCCGCCAATATACATACCAGGTCGATGACGGACTGGATCAAGCCCTTCTAGTACTTCTATTTGTTGCGCGCCATATTCGTTACTCGATGCAGCATTTCCGAATAAATCTGCCATTTCAGGGCAACTCCATTACCATATGTGAAACGATTATAATACTGGATTTAGTATTAGAAGGTTAATGCTTTATACAATATTTAGCAATTTTGGATAGAGCAATTTTGGATTTAGTAATTTTGGAAAAAAATATAAAAAAACCTCGGGAAAAAATGGCTTCCCGAGGTTTTCTAAATTTAATGCATGTACACTATAATTAGTTGAAATTATAAAGAGTAATACATCTTAAATTCAATTGGTGCTGGTGTATGCTCAAGATTTAGGACTTCTTCCATTTTAAGGTCGATATAGGCATCTATTTGATCATCTGTGAATACATCACCATCTGTCAAAAAGGCTCTGTCAGCATTTAAGCTTTCAAGGGCTTCTCTTAATGAGCCACACACTGTTGGAATTTCCGCAAGCTCTTCAGCTGGCAAGTCATATAAATCCTTATCCATTGCATCGCCTGGGTGAATTTTGTTTTTAATGCCGTCAAGACCAGCCATAAGCATCGCGGAAAAAGCAAGATATGGGTTAGCCATAGCATCTGGGAAGCGAACTTCAACACGCTTTCCATTAGGACTAGACACAAATGGGATTCTACATGAAGCAGAACGGTTGCGAGCTGAATAAGCCAATAATACTGGCGCTTCATACCCTGGGATTAATCGTTTATATGAGTTAGTAGAAGGGTTGGTGAAAGCATTAAGTGCTTTAGCGTGTTTAATAATACCACCAATATAGAATAAGGCACTCTCAGATAAATCAGCGTATGAATTACCAGCAAAAAGTGGTTTGCCATTAGTCCATAGCGACTGATGAACGTGCATACCAGAACCATTATCACCTGCAATTGGCTTTGGCATAAAGGTAGCCGAAAGACCGTAGGCATTTGCCACCTGCTGTACAGAATATTTGTAAAGCTGCAGATTATCAGCAGTTTCAACCAATTCGCCAAACTTCATTCCTAATTCATGCTGTGATGGCGCGACCTCATGGTGATGTTTTTCAACTGGCACACCCATATCTGCCATAACGGAAAGCATTTCACTTCTTACGTCTTGTCCTGAATCAACTGGTGGTACAGGAAAATAACCTCCCTTGACATCTGGTCTATGACCAAGATTTCCTTCAGGATAGCTCTTTGCGCTATTATAGGGACCTTCTGATGAGTCTACTTCGTAATATCCCCGATTCATGGAAACATCCATCTTCACGTCATCGAATAAGAAAAACTCTGCTTCAGGTCCAAAAAACGCTGTATCAGCAACGCCAGTAGATTCCATATGGGCAATTGCTGCCTTTGCTGTTGAGCGAGGGTCGCGGGAGTAGGGCTGACCTGATAGGGGCTCAAGAACATCACAAAAAATTGCTAATGTAGGCTGTGCAAAAAATGGATCAATATAAGCGCGATAAAGATCTGGCTTAAGCAACATGTCTGATTCGTTGATTGCCTTCCATCCTGCAATAGAAGACCCGTCAAACATAAATCCTTCTGTTAATGATTCTTCATCAATTGTGTCTACATGCTGAGATAAATGTTGCATTTTCCCACGAGGATCTGTGAAACGAACATCTACATATGTTACATCATTTTCTTTTATCATTTCCATGATTTTTGCTACGTCTGACATTTTAAATCCTTTCATGCCAATTTTTTTATAAATTACAGATTGTGATATAACTAACTAGGTCAATAGAACAACAATGATTTTCATTCTTCCTAGTTAATTTTATTAATTTTTTTATACAGCTTCTCCGCCGATTTCTCCTGTGCGAATACGAATAGCTTGATCGATAGTTGAAACAAAGATTTTCCCATCTCCAATACGACCAGTTTTGGCAGCATTTTGCACCGCTTCTACTACTGCATCTAACATAGAATCCTCAATCACTACCTCGATTTTTACCTTTGGAAGAAAATCAACAACATATTCTGCGCCTCTATATAATTCGGTGTGACCTTTTTGTCGCCCAAATCCTTTGGCTTCTATCACCGTAATTCCCTGTATACCGACTTCGTGAAGTGCTTCTTTAACTTCGTCTAATTTAAACGGCTTAATTATAGCTTCTATTTTTTTCATAATTTCTTTCCCGCTATTTAAAAAACATGGACCTTTTTTTTAACTATGCTTAATTTGATTTTGATTAATTTGACTTTTTACATCTTTTCGATGCACGCCATTAATAACCATTACCACCCTATATCATAGTTAATTTTAAAATTCATAAATCCGTGAATTTAATTTACACCATAAATACCCAGAGCTTAAGCTTGGTGCAATACCAGAGAAAAATAGGCTCATTTTTGTAGGGAAATTGCATAAATTTTATGCAGTTTCTATAGATAGCCATTGGCAAGCTGTTTTAATCTATCGCAGGCTTCTGAAATAAGGGCATCAGAATTAGCAGAAGATAATCTTAAATAGCCCTCTCCAAAACTACCAAAAGCTGTTCCCGAAATTCCAGCAACGCCAAATTCTTCGAGTAATTCTGTCTGAATTTTGTCAGAGGAAATGCCAAATGCGCTGATATTCGGAAATGCATAAAAAGCGCCTTTTGGTTTCTGGCAGGATATACCTTTAATTTCATTTAGTTTATGGGTGATTATTGCTGCTCTGCGATTAAAGGCGAGACGCATTTCTTCTACACATGACTGGTCGCCTGTTGTAGCTGCGAGTGCAGCAAATTGAGTTGGCGCATTTACACATGAATGATAGTTCACACCTATTTTATCTGCAAACTCGATGGCTTGTTTTGGCCAAATACCATATCCAATACGCCAGCCCGTCATTGCATAAGTTTTTGACCAGCCATTTAATAATATTAGTCTGTCGCGTATTTCTGGATAGGATAATAGTGAATGTGGTTTATTATCAAAAACAAGCCTGTCATAAATTTCATCTGAAAAAAGGGTAATATTTGGGTGTAGGGTTAGGCCTTCTACTAATTTTTTGATTTCAGATGGGGGCGTGATGCCACCAGTAGGATTATGAGGTGAATTTATCATAATCATATTAGTATTTGAGGTAATTTTACTTAAAATTTCATCTGCATTAAATGCAAATCCGTTTTGTTCCTTAAGAGAATAAAAAACAGGTGTTGCTTGGGAATAGGCAACTGCAGATTGATAAATGGGAAAACTGGGATTTGGTAAAATAATTTCATTATCTACCCCCCCATATATCATCGCCGCCATAAAAATAACTGGTTTTCCGCCTGGTGTGATTTGAATCTGACTAATAGGGGGGCAGTAACCATATCGCGCAGAAAGGTCTTCTTGCACAGCTTCACGTAGAATAGGAAGCCCCATTGATGGAGTATAACCATGGGCACCATCACGCAAGGCTGTTATTCCAGCGTCAACAATATGGGGTGGTGTGCTGAAATCAGGCTGTCCAATACCAAGATTAATGATTGATTTTCCTTGATTTGCAAGCTCTCCTGCTCTTGCTAATACAGTAAATGCAGTCTCTGTTCCCAGTGATAGAAGAGTCCTGTTGAGCATAAAAAATCCTATATTTTTCTTACAAATGTTTTAATTTCCCTCTTTTTTATCAAATCATGAGTCAAAAAAACACTTTATTTTTATCTAAAGTCTATCATCTGTGCTGATAGAGTATTGCAACAAAAATTCTCTTGCTGTATTACCTTTTTCACTGAATGGTCTTTACGATCGGTAAGTGGTAATGATGGCGGGTGTAGCTCAGTTGGTTAGAGCGCCAGTTTGTGGTATTGTATGTCGCCGGTTCAAATCCGGTCACTCGCCCCATTTTCTTTTTGCTGATTAATTCGATGATTTATTATGGCGATGATGAATGTGTTACGTCTTTTTTAGGTTTTGATGAATGCATAATCAGGTCGCTTTTGTAAAAATTTGCCTATATTTTTAAGGCAGGTGCTTTATTGATGTTGACGCAAGCACGTTATTTTTGTAGCGATGCATCATAAAATTTAATTGCGGGCGTGGCGAAATTGGTAGACGCGCCAGATTTAGGTTCTGGTATTTAACGATGTGGGGGTTCAAGTCCCTCCGCCCGCACCATTCTAGAAGGTCTGATTATAATCCCTACTTTTATATTGTTTGGAATGACCGAGCTTATAATCATAGATTTTTAAAACATACATACGCTAGCAACAAATTAGGAATGACATAGTATGGATATAACATTATCACTCAATGAAGGGCTTGCCAGAGAGTTTAAGATCGCAATCAAGGCAGCAGAGATAGATACACGTATTGTTGCTAAGCTAACGGAGATATCAAATCAGGTAAAAATGCCAGGATTTCGTCCAGGAAAAGTGCCTCTTTCAGTTGTTAAAGCGCGATATGGAGATCAAGCTAAAGGTGAAGTTGTTCAAACTATGTTGGATGAAGCAGCACGCGAGGCTATAGAATCAAATGATTTGAATTTAGCTAGTCAGCCATCTCTTGATATGACATCTTATGAAGATGGGGGAGATCTAGAAGCTTCGTTAAAATGCGAGATACTTCCAGAAATTGAGCTACCAGATATCTCAAACATCTCATTTGATCGCCCTACATTAGCATTAGATGAAACTGAAGTAAGCGATACTATGCAACGTCTTGCTGCTGAAAATAGCCCAACTATTGAAGCCAAAAAAGGGCATATCGCTGAACTTGGAGATGTGGTTGTAATTGATTTTGCAGGTTCGATAGATGGGGTACCGTTTGATGGCGGCACAGCACAGGGGCATTCATTAGAGCTTGGAAGTAATTCTTTTATCCCAGGGTTTGAAGAAGGTTTGGTAGGTGTTAAGGTAGGGGATAAAAAAGACGTTAACGTGCCTTTTCCAGAGGATTATCAGGCATCCCATCTTGCTGGAAAGATGTCCGTTTTTGCAGTAGAGGTGCAAGAAGTACGCACTAAAGGAGAGGCCGTTTTAGATGACTCCCTTGCGGAAAAACTTGGGTTTGATAAATTATCAGCTTTAGAAGAGGCAGTGCGCGCACAACTTGGCTCTCAACATCAGCCAGCATTAAGACAATTGCTTAAGAAAAATATTCTTGATCAATTAAATGAACATGCAAAATTTGATGTGCCTCCAACATTACTATCGTCTGAATATGATGTAGTGGCGCGTTCTATGAAATCAGAGCAAGGTATTGAAGATAAGCATGATCACGATCACGACCATGATCACGACCATGATCACGACCACGACCACGACCACGATCATAAACATGACCATCATGCAGCTGATGAAGGTCTTGATGATGAGGCAAAGAAAGAGGCGGTGGAGATTGCAAGCCGCCGCGTCAGATTGGGGTTAATGCTCACTGAAATTGGTCGTACTAACGATATTAAAGTTTCGGAAGAAGATACAAAAAGAGCAATTTTTGAGCAGGCAAGAAATTACCCTGGTCAGGAACAGCAAGTTGTTGAATTTTATCAAAAAAATACAGAAGCAACGCAACAGTTAGCAGGCCCTTTATTTGAAGAAAAAGTAATTGATTATATTCTTGAGCTTGCGAAGGTTACGGATGTTGAAACAAATTTAGAGGCTCTTTATCAACAAGATTCTGACGCCGAAGAAAATAAATCTAAAAAACCTGCAAAGAAGGCATCTAAAAAATCATCTAAGGCTAAAGCAGATGAGCCGAATAAAAAATCTGCAGCTGTAGCCAAAAAAGATAAGCCTGAAAGCGAAAAACCAGCCAAAAAACCAGCAAAGAAAGTTGCTAAAAAGGCGGCTACTGAAAAGTGAAAAAATAAAAAATAAATTTATTGCTTGAATAAGCGTTCACACGGCATAGATAAAATGGTGGGTTTACCTGCCTGATTGATTAAAAAAAATCTATACGGGTTAAAACAATAATGTGTGTATTTAAAAAAAGGATACTGAGGTAGCAATGATGAGCACCGTGCCACAAGAGTTAAACGCATTGATTCCAATGGTTGTAGAACAGACGAATAGGGGGGAGCGTTCTTACGATATTTACTCCCGCTTGTTGAAAGAGCGTATAATTTTTTTGAATGGTCCTGTAGAAGATATGATGTCTTCGGTTATTTGTGCGCAACTCTTGTTTTTAGAGTCTGAAAATCCTTCTAAAGATATTTTTATGTATATTAATTCCCCTGGTGGCGTTGTTACCTCTGGATTAGCAATTTATGACACGATGGAATATATAAGACCTGACGTTTCAACTGTATGTATTGGTCAAGCGGCGTCCATGGGATCTTTATTGTTAACAGCAGGAGCTGCTGGGAAAAGACATTCTCTTCCTAACGCTAGAATAATGACTCACCAGCCTTCAGGCGGTTTTCAAGGTCAAGCAACAGATATTGAAATTCATGCTAGAGAAATTATAAGCCTTAGAAGTCGTTTAAACAAAATTTACGAGAAGCATTCTGGGAAATCTCTTAAGCAAATCGAAAAAATAATGGAACGAGATACATTTATGTCACCCGTTGAAGCAAAAGAAATGGGTTTGATTGATGAAGTGGTAACAAAGCGTCCTACGCCTGAAAAAACTAGCTGATAAAAAGAGATTATTAATATGTGAAGACGGTAAGAATAGGGTCTAAACATATTTTTTATTAAAAAAATACTCTTTTAGGTGAAGTTTAGATGACAAGATGGGTTAATCTGCTACCATTAAAAAACAACAATGTAATCTGTTCGAAAAAATAAGGGCATACAATTATGGCAAAATCGACTGAGGATAGCAAATCTACATTATTTTGCTCTTTTTGTGGAAAGAGCCAGCATGAAGTTAAAAAACTCATAGCAGGTCCCACTGTATTCATTTGCGGCGAGTGCGTTGAATTATGTATGGATATTATTCGCGAAGAACATAAAGGCAGTTTTGTTAAAGGCGGAGAGGGTGTGCCAACCCCGCTGGATATTAAGACTGTGTTAGATGATTATGTTATTGGACAAGATAAAGCAAAACGGGTGTTATCTGTAGCTGTACATAATCATTATAAAAGGTTGGCTAACGCTGGTAAGATTGGCGATCTTGAAATCTCCAAATCCAATATTATGCTGGTTGGACCGACAGGGTCTGGCAAAACACTTTTGGCACAAACACTCGCACGAATTTTGGATGTGCCATTCACTATGGCAGATGCCACAACATTGACTGAAGCAGGATATGTTGGTGAGGATGTTGAAAATATAATTCTAAAATTATTGCAGGCAGCTGATTATAATGTTGAAAAGGCGCAAAGAGGCATTGTTTACATTGATGAAGTTGATAAAATTAGCCGAAAATCTGACAATCCGTCGATAACACGCGATGTATCAGGTGAGGGTGTGCAGCAGGCATTATTAAAAATAATGGAAGGCACAGTTGCTTCTGTTCCACCACAAGGGGGAAGAAAGCACCCACAACAAGAATTCCTTCAGGTTGATACTACAAATATTTTATTTATCTGTGGCGGCGCATTTGCAGGCCTTGAGAGATTAATATCTGATAGAACCAATAGCACAGGCATTGGTTTTGGGGTTACTGTGCGTGATAAGGATGAAAATAAAATAGGTGAAATTTTATCTAAGGTTGAGCCACAGGATTTGGTTAAATTCGGTCTTATACCAGAATTTATCGGCAGGCTTCCTGTTATTGCTACATTAGAAGATTTAGACGAGGATGCCTTAGTTCAAATTTTAGTAGAACCAAGAAATGCGCTTACAAAACAATATAAAGCGTTATTTGAAATGGATGAAGTTGATCTTGAATTTAGGGATGAAGCATTAAGGGCAATTGCACGCAAAGCAATTGAGAGAAAAACGGGTGCACGCGGGCTTCGCTCAATCTTAGAAAATATTTTAATGGATACAATGTTTGAAATCCCGACTTCGTCTGATATTGACAGTGTGGTGATTAATGAGGATGTTGTTGTATCAAACGCTGCGCCATTGCTTGTTCATTCGTCTGTTTCCAAAAAAGATTCAGGCACTTAAATATAAATATTAATGCCTAATTTTAATATTTAATCTTTAAGTCTAATTTGATTTTATTAGATCATATAACATTTAATCTGTTTAAAAAAATCTTCTCTTGACATACAAGAGCGTGTCTTTGACGCTATAATCAACAATATGCTTGATTAATATTTTGGCCTCTTGAAATCTATAATTAAAACATCACTTTAATAATATGTAATGTAAATAGATATACATTTTATCTAGTCTTAACTGCGGTTGAGTTTAATAACAAAAGTCCAATCACCAAAGGGTGAAAAAATCAGAGGGTTAATTAAATGTCTGAGATTGAAGAAAATCAAGTAATTCCAATTCTTCCATTAAGGGATATCGTGGTGTTTCCGCATATGATTGTTCCTTTGTTTGTTGGACGAGAAAAGTCGGTTCGTGCGCTAGAAGCAGTAATGGTACAGAATAAACAAATTCTTCTTTTAACTCAGACAGAAGCTGGCACAGAAGACCCAGCTGAAGATGATGTTTATCGGGTGGGCACTCTTGGTTCTATTCTGCAATTATTGAAACTCCCAGATGGAACAGTAAAAGTTCTTGTTGAAGGCACGTGCAGAGCTCAGGTAAATAAAATTGATAATTCTGGCGAATTTTTATTGGCGAGTACAGTTGAAATTAAGGAAAGCAAAGTAAGCGATTCAGAAGTGATAGCTCTTGGAAGAGCTGCTGTTCATCATTTTGAAGATTACATAAAGCTTAATAAGAA
>JABJAN010000064.1 GCA_018666135.1 Alphaproteobacteria bacterium
CTGACAAATTGAGACCTGATGCTGCTTGGTGTTCGCAACTCACCATTGTTAACATTTCTTCTGCCACTTCACATGGTGTTGGCCATGAAATGTAGTTAGTGTACTTTGTGTATGTTCTAGTAAAACTATTGCAACAATTAGATGTATTTGTTGTTGTATTAGAGGTTTCATTTTTATGTACGCAAAGTACACAACCTACACTTTGAGCGCTCATCGCAGTTTTACCTCTTTAAATGAATAGCCTTCACTGTTTCGAGTGTTTTTTTCAATTCCTAGAGCCTCCATTCTATATACGAATTGCTTGCGCCCCAGTTGGCCTCTCAAGCCTGTAGTCTTAAACCATTCAATATAAGCATCATACATATCCTGAACGCCAACCTGATTATTTGGAAGCGGATACAAACAATCAGAGATGAATTGCTCAACATGATTATTATCGGCTTTCCATTTGAGCTTTGCATTATGGCTGCTTTCAGGTTGTGTAAATTTTCCATTGCCCTCAATCAGGCGTTGCAGAGCATCCAAGGCTCGAGATGTAATAGCATCCATCTCACCTTTCAACTTATCTAAGAGGTAAGGGTCTGCACTGCTTCCCATAAATTGGCGATGCAAATTGATTATACTTATCCGCCGGAAAAGGCCGTCAGAATAATCGCGTATACGTGGCATATGATTTGTCAAAATGATATGTTTGGCAAATGGCTCTATCTCGCGCACGTCTTGAAACTTTCGTTCAACAGACATCATCTCTCCAGAAACAATTGCCTTGAGCAGTCCGTCCTCTAATTCTTCATTTTGATTTAATTCAGTGACAAGATTCAGCAGCTTGCCTTCGAGATTTGATCTCTGAAACACATTTCCCATTTTGCTAGGTTGAACAGATGCAGTCAGCTTTCGCCCGACCATTTCTTTTGCGAGTGACCCAAGTACAGATTTACCATTTGCCCCTTGGCCACATAAAATGAAACACTGCTCAAAGCGTGTATGTGTGACTAAGCAATATCCTAGCATTTCCCAAATTAAATCACGCATTTGCTCAGCGTCTTGTAACGGATTTGCATTCACGTCACATAGAATATCATCTAAAAATTTATTGAATTGTTCTGGTTCACTGTCAGTGTAGTTTGCATCTATTTGTATACGCCGGTGTAATTCTTTCTTTGGGGGGGCTTTTTTCCATTTTTGGTTTTCAAGTGAGTAATACCCATCTTTCATTACAATGATATTAGAGGGACCAAGTTCGAAGCGTTCTTCTTTATCAAAATTGTAATGTTTAAAAAGAGCGATGGCGCTGGCAACTCGATTGTTCATGACTTTGTCAACTTTTTCAGCAAGAACTTGCATTGCAGTCGCTTTCAATTCAGCGTCTGAAAGCAATGCCCAAATAGAGCCATTAAAAACCCAAACGCCTGAAGGATACTTTAAGAGATTATCTGTTCCATAACGCTCTTCAATCATATGCATTAATTCTAAATCAGATTGGTCGCGCATTTTGAGCATACTCATCATTTGCCTCCAATTTTATTAGATTGGATTTTCTCAAATCTTTCAAATCGATATACTGAAGTCAGCCCGTGTGCGTGGCTTATCAAAGCAGGGGCTTTATGAGTGCTACCCCATAGAATGCTGGCAGCAGTAGGATTATAGTCACGCCCTTCAATAGGATCAGCGCATGGCATTACACAATTGCGCGAGATTTTATCTAGGATATCACCAACAAGTGGTACCGATCCATCTGCAAGCTCAATACTGTCATTATCACTGATGCATCTACCGCTTATTCGCCCTGCAACAATTGCCTTTGCTTGAGTATGCGACCCGCCATGCATTTTTATATGTTGTTCTATTTGAAGATTTATAAACTCTTGGCGTTTAATATCTGCCTTTGGTTGTCTTTGTTGTTTTGCAATGTCACGTTGGCGGTTCCATTTAAAATTTAATGGCATTTGAGGCTTTTGAAGTGCAGACCCATTCTGCTGAATTATGTGTTGTAAATCCCGTTTTACGCCTATGCCCAAAATTGGATCAGCTGTAAAAATAAGACGCTCTGGGCTGCCCACAGACACGTCAATAATTGAACGATCTAAAAGCTGACCAGATTTGCTGATAATAAAATATCCCAAGCCTTTTTCCCAACACCTTGCATGAAGTGCTAAAAGTGATTGAGGAATCTGCTGAGCCTTCTGCAAACGTACAAACATATGAAAGCCGTTTGTATTATTATGAGTATCTCCCTCTATATGAACTCCTGCTGATGAAGAGGGGCGAATTAAATAATCTGCTTGGTCAAGTTCTGGCCAGATATGTTTAAGTGTTGGGAGTATTCCACCTAATTCATCAATTTTTTGAGTAACCTGAACTGGCTGATCTTTTATGTCGTAGTCTATTAAAAGCCATCCTTGGTTTAATGGAAACATAAAATCATCTTTGGTGCGGCTTAAACATTGTAAATTATTTTTATGAAGTTTTTTTTGTAAAGCACGAGCTGCAACAGGTAATATATCGCCTGATTGTTTAGGGATGCCTAAGCAAAG
>JABJAN010000065.1 GCA_018666135.1 Alphaproteobacteria bacterium
ATGGTTGTTGCTGTGATGGCTGCGGTTGGCTTGTTAGCTATTGGAGCAAAGCCATTGCTTGAGGCTACACCTGCGTTTGCGCAAAGTTCTGGTGTGCATAAGATTGCTATATGTGATGCAAACTCAGGGAATTGTGTTAAAGTCTTCAACAACGGTGACTTAGCCATTAGAGAGTAAAAAGGAAATGGATGAGGCAGTAAGGAGAGAAACCTACCTCACCCACTCCAATCAGTTGTTAGACTTTAGCTAAGACCAGTAATCATTCCTGAGTCGCCAAAGTTCATGTGCTTACAAGAGTATTCACCTTTGAATGAGTACGCGTAACTATTTGCTGCATTACTCTACTAAATTGGCTAATGACAAATAATTTGACTTATACTCAAGGCTATATCCCTCTCCATAGGCTTGCCCTATCCCAGCGGTAGACCAACCTCCTATCTGGTCTATCATGTCTGCAGGACATTGTACTTCCCTTAGTCGGTCTCTCATTGAATGTCTGAAGGAGTGAACCACACATCCTTCTGGCACTCTTGGCTTAAGCCATTTGTTGATAGCTGCTGATGCTGAATTGCCATTCGTGGTTGAAGTGTTGTTGTATCTAGGAAAAGCATAGACAGCATCAGAGTTAGTCTCTTTTATTCTCTTTGCTGTCCAAAGGGATGCACCTACCAATGGTATTTGCCTTTGACTACCTCTTGTCTTAAGTCCTCTCCATGGATGGGGTTTTAGGTCTATGTAGGGGATGTCGTTATCAAGGTTGATGTCGTTGATGTGAAAACCTGCAGCCTCAGACAATCTCATGCCTGTATCACTGATTAAAGCAACCAACCATCGTACATCATCATCCATGGTCATACAGTCTTTTTGTATCTGTCTTATGTTGTCTACAGGTATGGGTTTACGCTTTTTACTGTCGTTTAAATCTGGAAGATAAACCCTTGAGAAAGGATTACGACAATCAAGACCATATTCTTGGATGCATAGGTTTATAATAGACCTAATAGTAGAGAAGTTCCTTTTAACTGAGTTAGTGGTAAGTCCCTTATTCAAGAGATAGTCTCTGTATGAAGCTGCATCAGCAGATGAATATTCATCAAGAGGTCTATCTCCTAATACCTGTACTACAAAGCCTATGTTCCTCTCTGCCCCCCTTCGAAAGACCTTATCCTTACCAGTGCCTTTGAGCCTTAGGTATAGTTCTAACGCTTCAGACAATGATTGTGTCGTTGAAGTTGTCACAGGCTTATCTCTAAGCAAATGAACAGCAGGGATATCTATCTTTGAGAGTCTTAACGATAACCAATAGTCTTCGAGCCGTTGAGCAAAAGAACGAGATAATCTAAGTGCTTTGTCTCTTATGTTTGTTTTGAGACAAATGACCACTCTAGAAGACGAATAATGCTCTTGTATGTCCTTAGGAATACGTCTGACAAAGTAGTAAGTACGCCCCTTTTGCCAGAGATAATGTACCTCTTTTTGTTGTACTATATGTTGTACCATAGAAACCCCACCCATAAGCTATCAAGTGAAAAGCAAGGGATAACAATGGGTTAACGCAGGTGTCCTTGGGACTATCGATGAATAATGGTGCGCTCGAGAAGATTCGAACTCCTGACCCCTAGATTCGTAGTCTAGTGCTCTATCCAGCTGAGCTACGAGCGCATAGCGGCAATAGATATCTAAGTTTTAGTATAAAAACAAGCTTCTGATTATAAATTTTTTCAAATAACGCGCAATCAATACTAACACAAATAATTTAGCCTGAAAAAAAAATAAAAAGAGTAAAAGAATATTTACTTTCTAATTGTTGGTTGATTAGGCTATTCTCACCCAAATTATTCTAATCAAACTTTTTAAGTAAGTATAAATCATGGAACCATCAATTAAATCTTTTCCTGTTTCATGGGAAGAATTGCACAGAACATCAAAAGCGCTCGCGTGGCGTGTGCTTGAAATTGGTCCCTTTGAAGGGATTGTTGCAGTTACAAGAGGTGGGCTTGTTCCAGCTGCTATAATTGCCCGTGAGTTAGAGATTAGGCTGATTGATACTGCGTGCCTTGCCTCTTATCATGATAAATCACAAAATGAAGTTCAGATTTTAAAACCCCCTCATAGCGCAGGAGATGGAACTGGGTGGCTTATTGTGGATGATCTAGTTGATACAGGGGAAACAGGAAAAGTGCTTTGTCAATTATTGCCTAAAGCTCATTTTGCAACTGTTTATGCAAAACCCCTTGGCAGGTCAATTGTGGATACCTTTGTAACAGAAGTTTCTCAAAATACTTGGATATATTTTCCATGGGATTTAGAGCCGCAACCCTCGCCGCCCATCATTGGAATGAATAAATAATTTAAATAATGTTCTGGTCGTTTTTGGGATGAAATTTTTAAAATTTTTTAAGCGTTTTTACTACCTGTGAGAGACTAACATCAATTTTCTCCAACGCATCTTGGTCGGTTGATGAAGTGCTGGTTTTAATATAATCTATTAATAAAACAGCAGGTGCGATATCTTTTCTGATTTCATGCGCTATTTTTTTAGCAAATGCCCTGTCATCAGGTGCGTTTTTATTTAATATCTTGCTGTTTCTGAAATGACAAAACAGAGCAGCAAATTGAACAGCCATCCAAAATGCACAGAATGTCTGAAGCACTATATTTGACGAGTTAAATAGCGAAAATAGTAAAGCTAAAATCGAGAAAATAAAGAGCGAAAAAAATATTTTGGCTTTATACCCGAGGAATACTCGTTCACAAAAAAAAATAAAAATACATGCTAATAACAAAAAATTCATACTGTTTCTTTATGTGACTAATACATAAAGAAAATAACATTTCAAAGAAAATAAATTTCAGGGATGAAAATCTTAAATAAATAGAAGGATATTTTTCGCAGCGATTTAGCTATTAATTGATTGACATTATAGCAAAACAGACATAGAACGCCTGTTCGATTAGGAAGATTGCAAGAAGGATTAAGCGGGTTATGAAACGTACGTATCAACCAAGTGTGCTCGTTCGAAAAAGACGTCATGGATTCCGGTCTCGTATGGCAACTGTTGGAGGACGTAGAGTCATCCGCGCTCGTCGTGCAAAGGGCAGGGCTCGCCTTTCAGCGTAACGAGTTGGTGATCTGTTGGTAGGATTAAACAGACTAACTAAGCGCTCTGATTTTTTGCGCGTACAACGCACTAATCAAAAATGTGTCACAAAATCTCTAGTAATTCAAATTGCACCTAGCATCTTATCTAAAAAATCGAGCATAATATCTGCAGATGATAGTGTGCGGGTTGGTTTTACAGCATCAAAAAAAATTGGTAATGCAGTCAAAAGAAATTTTGCAAAACGCAGAATGCGTGCCCTTATCCATAGGCAGCAGAAACAATTAAATGTAGCAACAGATTATGTTTTGATTGCGCGTCAGGCTATCCTTAGTAAAAATTTTACAGAGATAGAAGCTGAATTGATTTTTGCATTACAAGCACTAGGCAAGAAACTTCCTTCGCTCAAACAAAGAGCGCAAGTGAATTCGAATAAAAGCTAAAGGCAAGGTTAAGGTAATTGAAGTGACAAAAAGTCAGCCAAATATAATAACTTTTATTCTAATTGCACCAATCATTATATATCGCTGGTTTATTTCTCCTATATTGCCGATAGCATGCAGATATCAGCCGACCTGTTCTCTATATGCAATTGATGCAATTAAGTCGCGTGGACCATTGCAAGGAACTGCTTTAGCCGTTAAACGTATAGCTTCATGCCACCCATGGGGTGGACAGGGGTATGACCCTGTGCCAAAGAAAGGGCATATTGATAAAAAAAACAGTAAAACCAATAGTAAAATTAGTAGTAAAAAATAAAAAAATGAGCACTTTCTTTAATGCATTAAATTTGGCTTCGACAGGAATAGAAAATGAGTCCGGAAAATCGTAATTTAATTTTGGCAATGGCCATCTCAATGTCGATACTTGTCTTATGGCAGAGCTTCTTTGTTGAACCACAAATCCAAGATCAGCAACAAGCCCAGCAGCAAGCCCAGCAGCAAGCCCAGCAACTCAATTCGGATGGCACACCTCAATTAAGCCAAAAGAGCGAAACTGGACAGTTGTCAGCGGATACGCCTGAACGACCATCTGAAGATGTTCCAAGAATAACTATCTCTGCCCCGTTGTTAGAAGGATCTCTTACAAGCCGGGGTGCTAGGATTGATGATTTACTTCTGAAAAACTACAGAGTAGCCCTATCTGAAAATTCAGAAAACGTAAGATTATTTAACCCAGTTTCATCTGCAGCCCCTTATTTTTCTGAATTTGGCTGGGTATCTCAAGCTAGTGATCAGCCAATGCCTTCTGCAAAGACAATTTGGACGATATTGGATTCTGAATTAACGCCAGAAACCCCCGTTCGATTAAGCTGGGATAACAATAAGGGTCTTTTGTTTTTGCGCACTGTCAGCATAAATGATGATTATCTTTTAAAAATAGAAGATACGGTTACGTCAACATTAGACTCTGCTATTTCGTTAAACCCGTATGGGTTGGTGCGGCGCACAGGCACACCGCAAACCCAAGGCATGTGGATATTGCATGAAGGGTTGTTGGGCGTATTTGATTCTGCTCTTAAGGAGTGGAATTATTCAAAATTACAAGAGGATAATAAAGCTGGATTTAATTATGAGTCAGAGGAGGCTGGCGGTTGGGTCGGTATAACCGATAAATATTGGCTGGCTGCTATCATCCCACAGCAATCTGAAAAAGTAAATTTCAGCATGAGATCCTTATCTGGAGGTGAGGACAGATATCAGTCAGATTTTCTTGGAGAAGAAATCACGCTTCCTGCAGGTGGTGAGATAACCTGGTCTGGTTATTTATTCGCTGGTGCCAAGAAAGTAGATTTGCTTGATAAATATGAAGAAGAACTTGGTATTTCAAATTTTGATTTAGCAATCGATTTTGGCTGGTTTTACTTTTTAACGAAGCCTTTCTTTTATGCAATTACCTATTTCAATGCTTTACTTGGGAATTTTGGACTTGCCATTATCGCATTCACAATTCTTGTTCGTTTAGTATTGTTCCCATTAGCTAATAAATCTTTTCGCTCCATGGGTAAAATGCGCGAATTAGCACCTAAAATTCAGCAATTGCGAGAATCAGCAGGGGATGATAGGGCGAAAATGAATCAGGAGATGATGGCGTTATATAAAAAGGAAAAAGTTAATCCTGCTGCTGGATGCTTGCCCATTTTATTGCAGATTCCAGTATTCTTTGCTCTTTACAAAGTTTTATATGTTTCAATTGAAATGAGGCATGCCCCTTTTTATGGCTGGATTTCTGATTTATCGGCGATTGATCCAACCTCACTATTTAATTTATTTGGATTGTTACCTTACTCCGTAGATTTTCTTCCCGATTTTCTTTCAATTGGATTATGGCCTATTTTGATGGGGGTAACGATGTTCCTTCAAATGCGCTTAAACCCACCGCCACCAGATCCAATTCAGGCAAAAATATTCCAATATATGCCAATATTTTTTACCTTCCTATTGGCAAGTTTCCCAGCTGGGTTAGTTATTTATTGGACTTGGAATAATCTATTGTCGATTTTACAGCAATGGTGGATCACGCGAGATATGAGAAGTAAGTGACATCTATTGAACCAACCGATATTGAATCTACAGAAGAAAGCGAGCTAGAAGCAGGTCGGTTGTTATTTGCTAGACCATGTGAATTTATTGCTGCTGCCAATAATCTCCAGGCACTGCCAGATATGGCTCGCCCAGAGGTAGCCTTTGCTGGTCGCTCTAATGTGGGCAAATCCTCCCTAGTCAATGCATTAACGGGCAGAAAGATGCTTGCAAGAACTAGCCAGACACCAGGCAGAACCAGGCAGCTTATTTTCTTTAATCTGGCAAATAGAATTGATTTGGTTGATTTGCCTGGTTACGGCTACGCATCAGCACCTAAAACAGATATAAGAGCCTGGACTAAGCTTACTAGGCAATTTCTTGCTGGCAGGCAGTCCTTGCAACGCGTATTTCTGCTTGTGGATTCACGCCGTGGCATGGGTGAGGGAGATCACGAGGTAATATCTTTATTAAACGAGACAGCAGTTAGCTTTGCCGTGGTTTTAACCAAAATAGATAAGTTAAAAGAAAATGAGAGAGATAAAATCATTCTGGAAACAGAACAAAAAACAGCCAAAAATGTGGCTGCCTTTCCAAAAGTATGGGTAACATCTTCAGAAAAACATATCGGGATTGCAGAACTAAGAGCACATATAACAGGATTAGCGCTATTAGATCCGTTGGAATAAATTGGAATTAAAAAGTAATTGCTGGAAAATAAATCATCATTATTGTTGGCTATAAACAGTTTTTTCGCTGTTATTGACCAAAAATATAGATAGATTAGATACAAAAAAAACTGTGCAAAAACTGTGCAAATAAAATGATCAGGAAAAACACATAACATACGGATTATGAGCTAATGCAATTAAATGAACCAGATCCAGATATATGGCTTGATAAAGTAGCAACCCTAATTGAAGCACTTCCTTATATGAAGCGGTATTCGGGTCTATCAGTTGTGATTAAATTCGGGGGTCATGCAATGGGGGAGCAAGCCTCTATAGAATCATTTGCTAGTGACATGGTTTTATTAAGGCAAGTAGGTGCAAAGCCAGTTGTGGTGCATGGGGGTGGCCCGCAAATAGGCTCAATGCTCTCCAGATTAGAAATGGAATCAAATTTTATTGATGGATTGCGCGTTACCGATAAGCAAACAATCTCAATTGTGGAAATGGTGCTCGCAGGTGCGATAAATAAATCTCTTGTTGCCTCTATTTCTGCCGCTGGTGGAATGGCTGTTGGCATTTCAGGCAAGGATGGCGGATTACTTACGGCAAGAAAACTAGCCCATAAAACAAAACAGACAGATAGTGCTATCGAGAATTTAGTGGATTTGGGATATGTAGGCACGCCAGAGGCAGTTGATACACAAGTTTTAGACGCTCTAATGAGTGTGGATATGATTCCTGTTGTTGCCCCCCTTGGACTTGGAAGAGACGGTCATACTTATAATATTAACGCAGATACCGCAGCAGGTGCAATTGCCAGCGCGCTTAGTGCATCTAGGTTGTTAATGCTTACGGATGTTGCTGGGGTGCTTGATGAGCAAGGCAATTTAATTCCTCGCTTAACAGTTGCACAAGCAAAGCAGATGATTGCAACAGGTGTGATTAATGGAGGAATGATCCCCAAGGTTGAGACCTGTATTGAAGCTGTGCAAGATGGCGCAGGGGCAGCAGTAATATTAGATGGACGCAAGCAGCACGCAGTATTGCTAGAATTATTTACAGAACACGGGATAGGCAC
>JABJAN010000066.1 GCA_018666135.1 Alphaproteobacteria bacterium
CTAGTTTGGGACTGGTTGTGGCTATGTACCGTCATTATCTCATATTGACTTGCTCCAGAGCTGGCCAGCACCTCTCCGACGAATTTGCGAATACCGTGCGCACTACGGTTATGTAACCCCGCAGCACGACACCAAGATATAAACCCGTGCGACATACTGTCTTCCGAGGCGTATGGCTCACCGTCTTTTTTTACTATGTAGCTTCGACCAGTTACCGCGTAAGGTTTTGTAATTTTTTGGAGTTCATCCGTCATTAAAATTTAAGAGTGGAGTTATTTTGCATTAGGGGTAAATGCAGATTTTCCATTGATTCTAAAGTTTGAGATAGCAGCTTGCCCTTTTTTAGATATAAGCCAATTGATAAAGATTTGACCTTCTTTTGATTTAACCGAAGGGCATTTCTTATTATCTATTAGCATTACCCCATAAGGATTAAATAATTGAAGGTCTGATTGAACAAAGATAGTATGATCATGTTTGTTCGCATACGCATACCAGCTTGCTTTATCAACAAGCGTATAAGCCCTCATCCCTATTGCGATATTTAACGTAGTTCCCATTCCAGACCCAGTTTCAATATACCATTTACCAGACGCTTCAACGGGGTTTATATTTGCCTTTTTCCAGATAGATAATTCTTTGAAATGAGTTCCTGAATTATCACTTCTAGAGGTGAACTTAGCTTTGTTATGTGCTATTTTTTGAAAAGCTAAACGTGCATCTTGATGGTTGCCTAATTTTGCAGGGTCTGTTTTTGGACCAACAATGACAAAATTATTATACATTAGGTCATAGCGATGTCTGGCAAATCCATCTGCAATAAATTTTTGTTCATGCTCAGGACTATGAACTAGCAGTACATCCCCATCACAATTCATAGCGTTTTTTATGGCAGCTCCTGTTCCAACAGCAACAACATTTACAAATATTCTTGTATCAGCCTCAAATAGGGGAAGAATATAGTCATAAAAACCAGAATTTTTTGTTGAGGTTGTCGACTGCACTAAAATAGAGTTGTTTGATGCCATAAGGGATGCTGGCAGAAAAAAAATAGCTATTAGAAACGGCAAAAAGATCAAATTCATTTATTTAAATTCTGTGATTTGTAGAAATAGATTATGCCAATTATAATAGCAGAGAATTAAAAATTCGAGGCGTATTTTTATTTGTATTATGGGTTAAACAGATAATGATTAGGTAAATTATTGTTATGTGAGATTTAAACCTAGTTGATAAAATAATCTCAGCATATAAATAGCTAGCCTGATTAAAACCGACGCTGATACAAAAAGAGTGATTAACCAGATTGAGTTTGATATAATTTACTTATTAATACGGAAAAGCGAAATTCTATGCCTGTAGAAAATTTTAAAATTAATAATCTGGACTTGGCTGGAATAGATCATATTCAGGCTGGCATTTTTGATATTAATGGTGTGATGCGTGGCAAGAGATTGCCAGTGTCATCCTATCAAAAAATTATAAATAAGGGTATTCAAATCCCACTTTCAGCGCAAAATATAGATATTTTTGGGGGTGATATACAGAATAGCAAATTTGTTTTTGAAACAGGCGATAAGGATGGTACTGCCAGATGGCAAGGCGCCAGCCTTGTTAAACTGCTGCATTTGGCACAACCAATATTATTGATACCACTTGGCTTAACACACCAAAATGGTAGCTCATTTGCGGGGTGTCCTCGCGCCTATCTTAAATCTGTAATGGATATGCTGAAAAAAAATAAACGCACAGTTAAATGCGGTATCGAGTTAGAATTTTGTTTAACTTCTGATAACTCCGAATTAAAAATATTATCTCAACCGCAATCGCTATCGCTACTAGCACTTGATTCGATTGATCAATTTCTAAGAGATATTCAACAGATCACTAATCAGCTAGGGATCACTATTGAGTCTGCATTATCTGAGGCTGGAATTGGACAAATTGAACTTGTTTTGGCACCTCAAACAGACTTAGTTCAGTTGGCGGATGCTATCCTTATTTTGAAACATTCTCTTTTAGCTTATGCACAAGCAAAAGGCATGTCGGTTTCTTTTAAGGCAAAGCCAAATAAACACCTATCAGGAAATGGAATGCATTGTCATCTGTCAATTGAAGATAGTAATTTAGAGAATCTATTTGCCAAGGATGAGGTTTCTTTTAAGGCAGCAATTGCTGGGATTTTGAATATTTTAACACCAGCTACAGCGGTTTTAGCACCCCTTCCAGAATCTTATGATAGGTTTCAAGAAAATAGCCATGCCCCGACAAATATTGGCTGGGGTTACGATAATAGAACCGTAGCTGTGCGGGTGCCACAATCCCCACCAGAAGCAAAAAGATTTGAGTTAAGGGTTGCTGGTATAGATTGCAATCCATATTTATTATTCGGCATTTTAGTTTCTTCAATGATTGACGGAATTAATACCATGCTCGTACCTCCGCCACCCGTTTCTGGTAATGGGTATGAGGCAGAATTAGACAGATTGCCAACAGATCTTGCAACAGCAATATCCCTGTTTGAAAAATCGAGAAAAATACATGATTTTATGCCTGAGACACTACGCCAGATGTATGTTGCAACAAAAAATCAAGAAATAAGAATTGCTTTATCAGGAGAGTTTGATGAAAAAAAATGAAATAAAACAATCAAACCCAGCAGTTTTATCTGATGCATTATCAGACCAGGCATGGAGAAATTCTAAGGTAGGCAGAAAATTTTTCGAGCCTACTTATGGAGGCGCTACTAGCCTTCTGAGGCGTCCTTATTCAAGTGCATTTGAGGAAGCAGATATTGTTGTGGCAGGTATCCCATTTGACAATGCAACAACCTATCGACCTGGGTGCAGGTTAGGACCAAGGGCGATTAGAGCTGCCTCCGTACAATTAGCTGAATTGCCGGCATTTCCATTCGCCTTTGATCCTTTCTCAAAGTTGAACGTAATTGATTCAGGTGATTTTCTGCTTAATCCTCACCAACCAGAAAGTATTATTACTGATATTTATCAGCAGGCAAAATCTATCATAACTAGCGGCGCTTCTTTGCTTTCAATGGGAGGGGATCATTTTATTAGCTATCCCTTGCTAAAAGCTCATGCAGAAATTTATGGACCACTATCATTACTACAATTTGACGCCCATTGTGATACTTGGACTTCTATGGGTGAGTTTGACCACGGCACTATGTTTCTTCGGGCTATAGAAGAAGGGCTAATTGACGTTGAACATTCCATTCAAATTGGATTGAGAACTCATAATGATTTAGATGTTGGTATCAAACAAATTACGTCTCCACAGATCCATGAAAAAGGTATTTCATCTGTATTAGATGAAATACTCAGTCACCTTAAGGGGCGTTCTGTTTATGTAAGTTTTGATATTGATATATTAGATCCTGCCTTTGCTCCTGGAACTGGAACCCCAGTGTCAGGCGGAATAGCAAGCTGGCAAGCATTAAGTCTTATACGGGGTCTTGCACCTCTTAATATGATTGGATTGGATTTAGTTGAGGTTAGCCCGCCATTCGACCATGCAGAAATAACGGCAATAGCTGCAGCAACAATCATTCATGATTGGATTTGCGTAAGAGCATCACAAGTGATCTAAATTTGTAGATAATCTTTCATCTTATACCAGCCCATCCCAATCGCTAATATTGGGACCCGAAATGGCCCCCCTGGAAAGGGTATATGCGAGATTTTTATAAGCTGATTGAATCTATCTTGTTTATCAATTATCGCATCGCCAAGAATAGATCCTGCTACCCCAGAAAAAGCAACTCCATGTCCCGAATATCCTTGGACATAAATTGCTGTATCTGAAACCCGTCCAAAATCTGGAAGCCGATTTGCAGTAATGCCAATTCTTCCAGACCATGCTTGTTGTATTTTTTTGTGCATTAAATCAGGAAAGACAGCTTTCATCCTCTTTCTAAGGTCTGTCTCAACATTTAAGGGGTCTGTATTAAGATAGCTTGCCCTACCTCCAAAAATTAGCCGTTTTTGACTATCAATCCTGAAATAATTTAGGGCTGTATTGCCATCTGCAATAGCAGCATTTGATGGGATTGTTTGCGCTATTTCGGTATCACTAAGGGGGTCTGTTGCCATCACAGAAGATGTTACAGGCGCGATTCTAGAACGCAGGTTTCGCGGGGCAACAGCGCCAAGATACGCATTTCCGCAAATGATTAAACGTTCAGCTGATATCGTATGACCATTGTCACTAATTAATTTATTGTTATTATTTGCAACATTAATTTCGGTGATAGGGCTATTGGTATAAATATGCGCACCAAGTTTTGACGCTGCCGTGGCAAGCCCTATTAAATATTTTAAAGGATGCAGATGACCACTGCCCGCATCGTATAATCCGCCAATATATGCATCAGAACAAATATAGTTAAACAACGAGGATTTATCCGCAAGAGATGTTAGTAAATCATATCCATGTGATTCAAATTCTTGTTGATACTCATCTAGCTCTCGCATATGACCTTTATGAATTGCCGTATGAACATACCCCCAATGTGCGTCACACTCTATTTTATATTTATCAATTCTATCCTTAATAAGAGAAGGGCCCTCAATTCCTGCCTGCCACATATCCTGCTGGCAATCAGGGTCAATATATTTACATAATTTATTAAAGCTTGTTGACCAACCTTGACAAATCTGCCCACCATTGCGGCCAGACCCACCATCCCCAATATTACCTGCTTCAAACAGGCTAACCTGATATCCTTTTTCTACTAAACAAAGGGCAGTAGAAATGCCGGTAAGACCGCCGCCAATAATCCCAATATCACATTGTATATTCTGGTCTAGTGAACCAAGAAACTGTGGCGGGGTTATATCTAACTGATAAATTGATTTTGAAATATGAGTATTTGACATTATAATGAGCTGTTTATTGTTTAAGTTAAAACTTTATTTAATCATTATTACAAAAATTATAAGCTGATTCAAAAAATGAATAAAGCTAATATTAATTACATCAGATACTCTATTCTAAGACGCTAGAATAGTGATCTGTTAAAAAATAAAGAGTAGAAAAAGGACGGTGCTTTATGCCAAATAAAACGGATATCCATTTATTTGAAAAGCGGCATCATTTGCCGCCATTTTCTGATTTTAAAAATCTAAAAGAAGAAGGTACACGTATCATCACGCACGCAGAAGGTCACACGATATTTGATAGTGACGGCAATGCGATTTTAGATGCAATGGCAGGATTATGGTGTGTTAATGTCGGTTATGGCAGAGATGAGCTAGTAAATGCGGCAACAAAGCAAATGCATAAATTGCCTTATTATAATAGTTTTTTTAAGACAAGTAATGAGCCTGTTGCCAGACTCTCAGCAAAGCTTGCCTCGATAGCTCCAGAACATTTAAATCATGTCATCTATGCCAATTCTGGGTCTGAAGCAAATGATACTATTATTCGCCTGGTCAGACATTATTGGGCATTAAAAGGTCAGCCTGAAAAACGGGTTATTATTGGTCGCGAATATGGGTATCATGGTTCGACAATTATGGCAGCCAGCATGGGTGGCATGAAGGCGATGCATGAACAATCTGCAAATGAAGCAGATTTTGAACATATCAGACCTCCCTATGGATTTTTGTATCAGGGCAATCAAACAGATGCCCAATTCGCAGAAACTTCTGCTAAATTACTTAGGGATAAAATAATAGAAGTAGGGGCTGATAAAATTGCAGCCTTTATTGCAGAACCAGTGCAAGGTGCTGGCGGTGTAATTATTCCACCAGACGGATATTTTAAGCATATTCAGAAAATTTGTACTGAGTTTGATATTTTATTTATAGCGGATGAGGTGATTACAGGCTTTGGTCGAACCGGAAATTGGTTTGCTAGCCAAACAATGAATTTAACACCTGACCTGGTTACCTTAGCTAAGGGGCTAACATCTGGATATGTGCCAATGTCTGCAGTGCTGGTAAGCGATAAAATTGCTAGCCATTTGATTGAAGAAGGGGGAGAGTTTTATCATGGCTTTACTTATTCAGGACATCCAGTTTCAGCAGCAGTTGCACTTGCCAATATTGAACTTATTGAAACTGAGGGGCTGATTGAACATGTAAGGGACATAACAGCTCCCTATTTGGCTAGTGCCATTAAACAGCTAGATAGTCATCCGCTTGTAGGGCAAACCAGAAGCTTTGGCTTGCTTGCTTGTGTGGAACTTGTAAGACATAAATCAGGACCAGTGCTGTTTGACCCAGTTGGCGCAGTAGGAACGAAATGTCGTGATCATGCAATAAATAATGGATTAATGGTTAGAGCAGTGCGAGATGGTATGATTTTATCACCGCCACTTAGTTTTCAGGTGCAGGATATTGATATCACGATTTATAAATTAAAGCAGGCTTTAGATGCAACTTATGCTGAAATAGGAAACGGGTGAGTAAAAATGACTCAGAAATTAAATGATTGGCTGGCTGAACGTAAAATAACAGAAGTTGAGTGTTTGGTGCCAGATATAGCTGGCATACCAAGAGGTAAGATACTTCCAGCCGAGAAATATAAACGGGTATTAGAGGGGAATGATCTACGCCTACCAGAATATGTGTTTGGTCAGACAGTTACGGGAGATTATCATGACTCAGATGTATTAAATGCTGCTGTTGGCGATGTTATATTAAAACCAGATGAAAATGCAGCTTATTTAGTGCCTTGGTATTCAGAGCCAACAGCCCAAATTATACATGATGCCTATTATTTAGATGAAACTGAAGTGACTGTGGCGCCACGTTCTGTGCTCAAACGCGTAATAAAAGCACTGAATGATAAAGGGCTTTCAGCAGTTGTGGCTCCAGAGCTAGAATTTTTTCTTGTCTCTCAAAGTTCAGATCCAGACTATCCTCTGAAAACGCCCCCAGGAAGATCAGGTAGAGCAGAAACAGGTAAGCAAGCTTATGGCATTGACGCTGTGAATGATTTCGACCCATTTTTTGAAGATGTTTATGATCATTGTGAAGCTATGGGGCTGGATATTGATACGCTTGTGCATGAGGGTGGCGCTGCGCAGATGGAAATTAATTTTAACCATGGGGAAGCATTGATGCTTGCTGACCAGGCTTTATTATTTAAGAGAACGGTTAGACAAACAGCTCTTAATCATCAAATTCATGCAACATTTATGGCAAAACCTATGCAACATCAGCCTGGCTCGTCTATGCATTTGCATTGTTCAGTCTGTAGTCTAGAAGATGGTCGTAATATGTTCTCTAATATGTCAGGAGAGAATTCAGAAACATTCCGCTATGCACTTGGAGGATTACAGCGATATCTTGGTGGTGGAATGGCCTTGATGGCACCATATGTAAACAGCTATAGACGCTTTGTTTCCACCTATGATGCACCAGCGAATGTGGCTTGGGGTATAGATAATCGTACGGTTGGATTGCGTATTCCAGCAGGGGATTATCGCAGCAGACGCATTGAAAATAGAGTTCCTGGTGCAGATACAAATCCGTACCTATCGATTGCACTTACATTTGCCTGCATACTTCTTGGGATAGAGGAAAAAATAGAGCCTGCAAAACCAATGGTTAAAGAATCTGATAATCTTTATACCCTGCCAAGAAATCTTGATATGGCGCTGGATAGTTTGGATAAAGCAAAAAAATTAAAAGAAGTATTAGGTTTGGATTTTGTTACCGTATTTAATGAGGTAAAGCGTGCAGAGGCAGAAGCATTCCTAGAAGTTATTTCTCCTTGGGAAAGGGAATATCTACTTCTTAATGTATGATAATATATCTGCAGATATCTTTTAATATCTAATTTAGCAGGGTTTTGTGCTGGTTAGTTAGATGAAGAATTACGCTGATATAATTGTTCTAGACGTTCGAAATAGAGCTGCGTTATTTGTTGTCGCTTAATTTGACCGGATGCGGTAAGACCTTCATTTTCAGTTGTAAATGGCTCATCACTGGTTATGAAATTTCTAACCTTTTCAAGGGTGCTTAGTCTGGCATTTGCAGTTTTAATTGCATCAGAAATCCTTTTTGTTATTTGCTCTTGATCATAGTTAGTGCTTTTGCAAAGTGTTTTACTTGGGGTAATAAGGGCTGTGATATAGGCATGTTGGTTACCATAAGCCATGGCTTGTGCTATATCTGGATGAGCCTGTAAAACAGTTTCAATTTTAACAGGAGAAATATTATCGCCGCCAGAATTAATGATAATATCTTTTTTTCTGCCAGTAAGGCTAATGTAACCATCTGGGTGAAATGTGGCAATATCACCAGTAAAAAGCCACCCATCACGTAGTTTTTTCTTAGTGGCAATTGGATCATCCCAATAGCCCTTCATTACTAAGTCGCCTCTTATGCAAATCTCACCAAGGCTAGTTAATTTTGCTTCTACACCTACTAGTAATTTTCCAACTGTTTCAATTTTAATTTGTTTTGGTGGGTTGGCTGTAATAACAGGGGAGGCTTCTGTTTGGCCATATCCTTGAAGAATGCGGATATTTAGTGCCAGAAAAAAATATCCAATATTTGGATCAAGCGCAGCGCCCCCAGAAACGAAGGCTTTTAACCTTCCGCCAAGCCTGGCTTTAATATGACGTCTTACTGTTAGGTTTAAATAACTATTTTCTAATTTTTCTAAAATAGTGAGAGGTTCATTTTTTAAGCTTTTCTTGCCTAATATCACGGCTCTTTCCAGCATTTTTCGGTCTAACACCCCTTTATACTGGTAGGATGCATATATTCTATCACGAAGAATTTCATATAATCTTGGAACAGCAGTCATAATGGTTGGCTTAACTTCTAATATTGCTGAACTAAGCGCTTCTGGTCTGTGTAGAAGATAAATTTCTGCTCGAATGTGAATTGGAAAAAACAGGCCTACTGAATGCTCATAAGCATGGCTTAAAGGGAGCATAGATAAAAATACTTCCCTGCCCAGAGATAAATCACGTAATAACCCTTCTGCGCCAGCCAAATTTGCCATAATAGAGCGATGTGTAAGCATCGCACCTTTAGGTTTTTCATCACCATCAGAGCTATAAATAATGCAACATACATCATCAACAGACATATCTGGAGAGCAGAATACAGATTTTTCGAGAGCTTGCTTGCCTTCTTCTATTAAGTTTTCCCAGCTAACAATAGCCAGACTTAAAGAATGATAAAGTAATTTGCTTGGCTCAATTACTACCATTAAATAACAATTAGGCGAATCTTGGGCGGCTGTTTCTGCAATCGAGGTAAGGTGGGGATTAGAGCAAATAATGGCTCTTGCCCCTGAATGAGATAACAAATATGTGATATCTGTTTGTGTGTAAGTGGTAAATAATGGGACGGAAATAGCCCCAATAGACATAATAGCAAGGTCAGAGATTATCCATTCTCGTCTATTTTCACACAGAATGGCGACGCGTGCCCCTGCGGTTATGCCGCGTTGAGCAAGTGCGCTTGCAATAATTTCAACCTGGCTTGCGATATCACTCCAGCTGTGACTTATCCATTCATTGTCTTGTTTAGTCCAGATAAAAGGATGAGTGGGGTGACTCTTGGCACGATTAAAAAACATCTCGCAAAGGGTGTGTTCTTTTGGACCTAAACCTTGAATCTGGGGCATGCTCGTCTATTTACTAAGAATGGGTTGCATAATAATTATGGCGGCTTTTGCCCAAATTAAGCAAGGTTAAATATGGATAAGATTAAATAAATGATCAAATCCTCATTTATCATGATTGGTTGATGGGTAATGAGCTGTTATTAAGGTAATTATACTATCTCTTTGATTAATAAATTTGCCTATTTACATAAAAGGACACGCACTTATGGCAGAGAATTTGCCGGTTTGGTCACTCACTGACTTCTATCAAGATATACATTCTGACCAAATCAATATTGATTTGAAAAATTGGACAGAAAAAGCCCTTAAAATGCAGCAATTATATGAGGGTAGAATAGCAGAGCTTTCTTCGGCAGAGCTCGGTAACCTTATTACTAATTTTGAGCAAATTATTGCTGCTATGGGTAAAATCTCATCTCATGCTGATCTGTCTTTTGCGGCGGATACAAGCAATCCTGATTTTGCACAACATGCGCAAAATATGAGCGAGGCAATAAATGTAGTTTACTCACATTTAGTTTTTGTTGAGCTTGAATTATCATCAATGCCAGAAGATCATTATCAAATATTACTCGAAGATGAAGCAATTGCTTATTATCAGCCTTGGCTTAGGCTAGTAAGATCGGCTGCTAAATATAATCTCGAGCCAAGGCTTGAAAAAATGTTGGTTGAACAATCACCAACAAATAAACAAGCATGGGTTCGCTTATTTGATGAGACATTTTCTGAACTTCGCTTTGATTTTAAGGGCAAAAAACTGACAGAAACCGAAATTCTGAATAAGCTGACAAAAGCTGATCCGAACATAAGAGCAACAGCTGCTGCTTCTTTGGCGCACACTTTAACAGATAATTTGCGGCTATTTACCTTGATTACCAATACTATCTCAAAACAAAAAGAAACAGAAGAAAGGTGGCGTGGGTTTGACGGGGTTGTCTCATCAAGAAACCTTGCGAATGATGTTGATGATCATGTGGTTGAAACGCTGGTTACAACTGTTACTGAAAGAATGCCTGAATTATCTCATCGTTATTATAAAATGAAAGCCAAATGGCTTGGTGGTGAAACGATGGCTTGGTGGGATAGAAACGCACCCGTGTCAGGCGACGAAGGAAAGCAGTTTACCTGGCAGGAAGCCTGTGAGATTGTGCAATCTTCTTTTGATAAATTTGACCCTGAAATGGGCGGATTGGCAAAACAGTTTTTTGATAATCCTTGGATTGATGCGCAGATAAGAGAGGGTAAAGCATCTGGTGCATTCTCGCATCCTACGGTGACAAGCATTCACCCTTATATTTTGATGAATTTTGAGGGTTATTCCCGTGATGTGATGACGCTAGCGCATGAAATGGGGCATGGAGTTCATCAACTTCTAGCAGCAGAACAGGGGGAGCTGATGTCATCAACCCCTTTAACACTTGCAGAAACAGCCTCTGTTTTTTCAGAAATGTTAACGTTTAATGCAGTGCTTGATGCAGAAACCTCAGAGCAAGCTAAACGTTATCTGCTAGCCGATAAAATTGAAGATATGCTTAATACTGTGGTTCGACAGGTAGCCTTTCATAATTTTGAGAAATTGGTTCACACCAATAGAAAAAAAGGGGAATTAAGTTCTGATCAGATTTCCAAATTTTGGGTAGAAACACAAAAACAAGCACTTGGTCCTGCTATTAATATTGACGAAAGTTTTAAGCCAATATGGGCATATGTACCTCATTTTGTGCATACACCATTTTATGTCTATGCGTACGCGTTTGGGGATTGCTTGGTGAATGCATTATGGCAGGTTTATCAAGATGGGTCTGATCCAGATTTTAACACACATTATAAAACCTTACTTAGAAGTGGCGGTACGATTAGATTTGACTCAGCGCTGGCGCCATTTTCTTTAAACCCATCTGCGCCTGAGTTCTGGAATAAAGGACTGGATATGATTTCATCCATGATTGATAAGGTAGAGGATTTACAATAATGGCTGGTAATCATGACCGCTCTAGCATTGGCGGTAGAATTCGAAGATATGCACAAGTAACAGGAACTATGTCTGGCCTTGCAGCTAGACTTGCAGGCGAGCGGTATCTTGGGTTTGAGATAGACAGAAGCAAGCACGCTAATCAATTGCGTGAAGCATTAGGAAGCTTGAAGGGACCGCTGATGAAAGTAGCGCAGATTCTCTCTACTATTCCAGATGCACTACCAAAAGAATATGCAGAAGAATTAGCAGCACTGCAAGCAGATGCACCTTCCATGGGCTGGCTTTTTGTTAAACGTCGGATGCGCTCTGAGCTTGGAGATGCATGGGAATCAAAGTTTGATAGTTTTGATAAAAAAGCCTGTTCAGCTGCATCTCTAGGACAAGTCCATCAAGCCATTTATCAAAATAATAAAGTCGCTGTAAAACTTCAATATCCTGATATGGATTCAGCTATCAATGCAGATTTAAATCAACTGAAACTTGTTTTTTCACTTTATGAGCGTATTGATTCAGCCATTTCAACAAAAGATATTCACCAAGAATTATCAGATAGACTAAGAGAAGAGCTAGATTATCAACGAGAAGCGTTGAATATGCAATTATATCGCTTAATGCTGGCACAGGAAAGCGAAGTTGTTCTGCCAGAGCCAATTGCACAGCTATCGAGTGATAGGGTGCTTACTATGAGTTGGGTGGAAGGCCAGAAACTAACGAAATATCTGGAGGCAGAGCCATCTCAGGAGGAAAGAAATAAAGTGGCAATAAACATGTTCCGTACATGGTATGTGCCTTTTTATTATTATGGCGTTATACATGGCGATCCGCATTTGGGTAATTACTCAATCGGAGAAGATTTAAAAATTAACTTAATGGATTTTGGGTCTATTAGAATCTTCAGGCCAGCATTTGTTGGCGGCGTGATCGATTTATATAAAGCCCTTAGAGACGGTGATAACGAGCTTGCTGTTCATGCTTATTCCCAGTGGGGGTTTAGTGGACTTGATAAAGAAGCGATTGATATTCTTAATATTTGGGCAGGGTTCATATATGGGCCATTATTAGAAGATAGGGTAAGACCAATTCAAGAATTAAGAGGGGGTAATTACGGGCGTGAGTTAGCTGGAAAAGTGCATGAAGAACTTAAACGTATAGGCGGCATTAGACCGCCTCGCGAATTTGTTTTGATGGATAGGGCTGCAGTTGGTTTAGGGTCTGTTTTTATGCATTTGAATGCGCAAGTTAACTGGCATCAACTCTTCCATGGACTAATAGAGGATTTCACACTAGAACAATTAACGCATCGTCAAAGACAAGCAATCAGAAAAGTAGGATTACCAGAAACCTTGTTAGAAGAATAAACAGATAAAAATAACGCTTAACTTACAGGAAGTTGAGCTAGAATCTGGTCAAGTGATGCTTTAGCATCGCCATAAAGCATTCGTGAATTATCTTTGAAGAATAATGGATTTTCGATACCAGAATATCCTCTGCCCTGGCCACGCTTTGAGATTATTACTTGCCCAGCCTTCCAAACCTCTAATACAGGCATTCCGGCGATAGGGCTGTTTGGATCATCTTGTGCCGCTGGATTGACGATATCATTCGCACCTAAAATAATAACCATATCTGTGTTTGGAAAATCGTCATTAATTTCATCCATTTCTAACACAATATCATAAGGCACTTTTGCTTCTGCAAGAAGCACATTCATATGTCCTGGCAGACGTCCAGCAACGGGGTGAATAGCAAAACGGACATTCTTTCCTTTATCTCTTAGCCTGCGGGTAATCTCAGAAACAGCACCTTGTGCTTGAGCAACCGCCATACCGTAGCCTGGAACTATTACGATATTTTGTGCATCAGCTAGGTCTGCAGCAACAGTGGATACGTCTGTTGCAATCATCTCGCCTTCTACTTCTTGTGCAGGACCAGTAGAAGTACCCCAACCACCTAAAATGACTGAGATAAAATTACGGTTCATTGCTTTACACATTATATAAGAAAGAATAGCACCAGAAGCACCAACCAGCGCGCCAGTAACAATAAGCAAATCATTTCCAAGAAGGAAGCCAGTAGCAGCCGCAGCCCAGCCTGAATAAGAGTTTAACATTGATACAACAACGGGCATGTCAGCGCCGCCAATTGCCATCACAAGATGTGCGCCAAAAATCAAGGCGATTATGGTCATTAAATAAAGAGTCCAAGAGCCAGCATGACCTAAAAATAAACTACCAAGCCACAAACAGCCTAATACGGCAATTAGATTTAACCAGTTTCTGCCTGGAAGAAGCAACGCCTTACCATCAATTGTGCCAGATAACTTGCCATAGGCAATAACAGATCCTGTTGCCGTAACTGCGCCAATAAACACACCAATAAAAATCTCCACATCATGAATAATTAGCTCTGCACCAATAAGGCCAGAAGGAGGATCAATATGTGAGTTAATACCAATGAAGACAGCTGCCAGACCAACAAAACTATGAAGAGCGGCAACAAGTTGTGGCATGCCTGTCATTTCAACCCGTTGAGCAACGATGGCGCCAATAATACTACCAATAATAATCATTGGAATGATCCAGCCAAATCCAGATACCTGAGGTCCAAACACTGTACCAAAAACGGCTAATGCCATACCTATAATGCCGAACCATACGGCACGCTTGGCTTTTTCCTGATTGGAAAGACCGCCAAGTGATAGAATAAATAAAACGCTAGCGGCGATATAGATGGCTGTTACGATATTAGAGCTAAGCATAAGGCAGACCTTTTAACTTTTTTGGAACATAGCAAGCATTCTTTTGGTAACCATAAACCCACCTACAATATTTATGGTGGCAATTAAAATAGAAATACTTGCAAGCAAGGTGACAATAAAACTATCCGAGCCGACTTGTAGCAGCGCGCCAAGGATAATGATACCTGAGATGGCGTTTGTAATAGCCATTAGAGGAGTGTGCAGAGCATGGCTTACATTCCAAATAACTTGAAATCCAACAAAACATGCTAAGGCAAAAACAATAAAATGTTGCATAAAGCTAGCTGGTGCATAGTTGCCAATTAACAGCATAAATAATCCGCCAATTACAAGCAGACCAATTTGCTGTTGTCCGGATTTGCGGGTAGCTGCTTGTTCTAAGGCTGCTTTTTCTTCGGCGGTTAATACGGGCTGAGCAGGAGCAGATGATTGTTTTCCGATAGCTGCGATTTTCGGCGCTGGCGGAGGGAACATTAACGCCCCTTTATGGCTAACTAATGCACCACGAATTACATCATCTTCAATATTAATATTGATATGACCATCTTTTTCAGGAGTTAAGTCATCTATCATATGACGGATATTTGTTGAATATAAAGTAGAACTTTGTGCTGCCATGCGACTAGGAAAATCAGTGTAACCAATAATTGTTACATTATTTTCTGACTTAATTACTTTATGTGCTTTGGTAAGATCGCAATTACCGCCTTGCTCTGCAGCAAGGTCTACGATGACTGATCCAGGTTTCATAAGGCTAACCATTTCAGCAGGCCATAATTTAGGGGCAGGTCTGCCAGGAATCAGCGCGGTAGTGATAACAATATCAATTTCAGGCGCCTGTTTGCGGAATAACGCCATTTCTTTTTCAATAAATTCAGGAGAAGCTGGTTTAGCATAGCCGCCTTCACCAGAGCCATCTTCTTCAAATTCGAGCATTAAAAATTCGGCGCCCATTGATTCGATTTGTTCAGCAACTTCTGGCCTTACATCAAATGCGCGGACAATGGCACCAAGAGATTGGGCAGTGCCAATAGCAGCAAGTCCAGCTACACCAGCGCCGATTACCAATACCTTGGCAGGAGGTACTTTGCCAGCTGCTGTAATCTGACCTGTAAAAAACCTACCAAAATGATTACTTGCTTCGATAACAGCGCGGTAACCAGCGATATTAGCCATGGAGGATAGTGCATCCATTTTCTGAGCGCGGCTAATCCGAGGTACCATATCCATGGCAATCTGATTAGCGCCAGAGGATACAACTCTGTCTAATAATTCTTTGTTTTGCGCTGGCCAGAAAAAGCTGATGACTGTTTTGTTAGATTTCAAATGAGTTTCTTCTGCTTGGCTAACAGATTGTACTTTTATGATAATTTCTGATTGTTTCCACAAGCTAGCTGCTGTTTTAACTATTTTTACATTAGCTGCTTTATAAGCGGCATCAGAAAAACCAGCTTCAATCCCAGCCCCTGTTTCAATAATACATTCAAAACCTAACTTTTGAAGCTGGTTAGCACTATCAGGCGTCATAGCGACACGCTTTTCACCAGCTTGGAGTTCTTTTGGAGCACCAATAATCATAATTTTTAGATCCGTTCCAATTCTTAACTAACGATAAACCCTGTATGAAAGGCACCATAAAAACACTAAAAAGCAGGTCGATTTATCTATTCTATTTGCTTAAAAGGGTATTTTAAGTACCATGATTCTAGTTTTGCAATATGTTTAACAGTTATTTTTACTTGAATCAAAACCAAAAAACAAAACCGCCTCTTTTAAGGAGACGGTTTGGATATTTTTTAAATCAGAAGGACTTAATAGCCTTCACGTTCCATTCGCTTGCGCATTAATTTACGAACACGGCGAGTTGATTCTGCCGCTTCGCGCGCACGACGTTCGGATGGTTTCTCGAAATTACGTCTATTCTTCATTTCACGAAACATGCCTTCACGTTGCATTTTCTTTTTTAGCACTCTAAGTGCTTGATCTACATTGTTTTCTCTTACAGCGACATACACAGAATAATTTCCTCATTTGTATATATGGTGGATTCCTGATTTTGGTGGCAAATCATATCATACTATTAAAAACTTTGCAAACATTGTCTTTTATAACAGTTTAACCCTATATACTATAGTAGATAGGGCATTTACTAAGGGTAGAATAGGGATGATGAATTCAGAAAACGCAGATTATCATGAGAGAGTAGAATTAGTACGTGCCTGTTTAATGCATGTTCCTTTTGATGGCTGGAGTAAACAAACTCTTGAACTTGCAGCAGGTGATTGTGACATAGAGATTTCACAAATAGCGCGGATCTTACCAGGCGGTGTTAATCAGGCTATCGAAGTTTATGCGCGTCTTGCAGATGAGGATATGGTTACCGCCTTTAATGAGATGATGTTGGATGCATCTGTTAAACCAGAAGGAATGACAGCTAAAATTAAAGCGTTGGTTTTAATCCGGTTAGAACAGGCATCTCCTCATAAGGAGGTGGTGAGAGCCACTTTGCGTTATTTGCGTAATCCAAAACAGGCAAAACTTGGTCAACAATTACTGTTTCAGACAATTGATCAGATGTGGCGAGCAGCTGGAGATGATGCAACTGATTTCAGCTTCTACACCAAGCGAGGGTTATTGGCTGCTGTCTATAGTGCAACATTACTCTATTTTATGGCAGATAATACCGGCTCTATGGATGGTACATCTGCATTTTTGGATAGAAGATTAAAAGAAGTATTAAAGCTTCCAAAACTATCTAAGCCAATGCAAAAACAGGCTTCTGTTATTGCTTCAGGACTTGGTAAGACAGTATCTTCTATTGCAAAAAATATCTCACAGCAAATGGCAAGACGCGGATATTAGCGCTCGATTTGGTGGTTTTCTAAGCTAAGAGTAGATTTAAATAACTGTTTTGCTAATCTCACGAAAAAAGCTTACATAGCTTAGAATCAAAATATAATTAGATTTATAGAAGATGTATAAGAAGGATTATTAAGATGCCCATTAGGGTTCCCGATAGTTTGCCAGCATTAGATGATTTATCAGCTGAAGGAGTGGATTTGGTTGTCTCAGAGCAGGCCACCAAACAGGATATTCGCCCGATAAGATTGCTTATGCTTAATTTAATGCCAACCAAAAAAACAACTGAAGTTCAGTTTGCAAGATTATTTGGATGCTCGCCACTGCAAGTAGAGCTAATCTTAATGACAACCGAGAGCTATACTCCTAAAAATACTGAGCCTGCATATCTTAGACGGTTTTATCGCAGGTTACGTGATGTGGAAAATGAGTATTTTGACGCGCTTATCATAACAGGAGCGCCGATAGAGACAAAACCATTTGAAGAAGTTAATTATTGGCCAGAGCTGGTAGATATCTTGAATTGGTCCAAAACCCATTGTTTTAGACGGCTTGGCATATGCTGGGGCGCACAAGCGCTTTTATATCATTTTTATGGGTTGCCTAAATATCAGATGGATGAGAAGCTTTTTGGAATATATAACCATGAGATTACCTCTCATTCGGGGCGCTTGATGCACGGTTTCACACATGTTTTTCCAATGCCGGTTTCAAGATATACAATGAATAAAAAACAGGATTTACAGCAAAAGAATCTAGATATCCTCGCAGAGAGTGAGGAGATAGGTGTTGGTATGGCACGAGATAGAATTAGTGGTGATTTATTCGTTCTAAATCATTTGGAGTATGATGCAGAAACATTAAATGCAGAATATGTGCGTGATAAACAAGATGGGTTAGATACGCCTATTCCAAAAAATTATTTTCCAGATGATAATCCAGCTTTAGAACCTGAAAATTATTGGCGCCCATTTGCGTATCTATTATGCGCTAATTGGTTGAATGATTTATATCAAGATACTTTATTTGATTTAACAAAATTATCACAAAATAAATAATAAAATTGCAAAACCAGTCTATTCTGACCAGGTTATATGACCCATTTTTCGATCTGTTTTAGGCTCAGTCTTGCCATAATTATGGATATATTTACCCGCATTGTTATAATTGCTAACTAACTCGTCAACAGACTGACCCAAGATATTTTTCATGTGCCATTTGCCCTTAGTGCTAACGCTGCCAAGAGGCAGGTTACAAACACTTCTCACTAATTGATGGAATTGACTTGTCTTGCACCCTTCAATCGTCCAATGGAAGGAATTATGGGGACGAGGTGCAATTTCATTAAAAATAAGTTGATTATCATCTGTTAAAAACAACTCAATTGCTATCAAACCAACTAGCTCAAGATGTTCTGCTATTAATCTAGCATAATTATTGCCTGCTTCTATTACGTGATGAGGAAGAATTGCAGGTGCAGTGGAGTGATCAAGAATGCCGTTTTCATGATGATTAAGGGTAGGTGGGAAAAGGGATATTTCCCCTTTTGCGTTACGCGCTATCAAAAAGCTAACTTCTTTTTTAAAATCAACAAAAGATTCTAATATTGCAAGCTCCGTGTTAATCTCTTCCCATAAGTGATCAGCATTTTCGCCGCTTCTGGTGCGTATTTGTCCTTTTCCATCATATCCCAATTTGGCTGTTTTAAGAATGGCTTTAGCATTAAGTATTTCTAGAGCAGACGATAATTCAGCTGAAGACGTAATTTTCCAATATGGGGCTGTTGGGATGCCAAGTTTTTTTGCTGTTTGCTTTTCATTCAATCTATTCTGTGCTGTTGCAAGTGCCTTTATACCCGGACTCACAAGAAGCGATGCTGGCGCTGCTTGTAAAGAGCTTACAGGTATATTTTCAAACTCAGAAGTTACAGCATTCACAGAATCATAAAATTTATATAAAGCATCTTGGTCTGTATATTCAGCTTGTGTAAGGGTATTGCAAATTTGACCTGCAGGTGAATTTTGCGCATCTGGCGCAAAAACATGGCAGGCAATGCCATAATCTGCAGCAGCCTGAACAATCATTCTGCCTAATTGTCCACTGCCAAAAATACCCAGTTTAAAATTAGTCATCATA